>NZ_LLXS01000067.1:0-65095 GCF_001431585.1 Stenotrophomonas pictorum JCM 9942
ACTAAAATCCCCGCTGCATACGCAGCGGGGATTTGCTTTTACCAGGCTCCTTCCGCACCCGCGGTGGGAACTGCACGGAAACCGCATCCGAGCCGGCGCACTGCGCTGCTCCAACCGTCTTCCTGATGAAAACAGCGCTGTGGAACCACCCGATCCCATCCCGAACTCGGAAGTGAAACGCAGCCGCGCCGATGGTAGTGAGGCTCAAGCCTTGCGAGAGTAGGTCATCGTCAGGAGTTACAACCAAACCCCGCTGCTAACGCAGCGGGGTTTTTTATTGCGCCACGCCCTGCTGCAGGCCGTAAAGGACGCCGGCAACAAAAAGCCCGGCAGCGGCCGGGCTTGGGGGACAGCCGCCAGAAAATGGCGTTCAGCGCGCCCGCTGGCGCATCACCACCGCATGCGCCCAGCGAGAAGCAATACCCGGGGCGGTGATGTGAAAGAACGGGTCGGTGTGAGCGCTCGACACTGCGGCGGGCTCAGTCATTGCGGGCGGTGACGATCGTGCCGTCCTCCGGGTCGATCCGCAGCTCGACTTTACGGCCGTTGGAATTGTCGGCTTCGGCATGCCAGAGACTGTCCTTGAACTTCAGGTCGCGGATATTGGAGAAACCCTGCGCGCTGAGGGAGGCATGGATCTCGTCCTTGTTCATGCGTGAAACGGCGGTGCCATCTTCGGGATAGATCCGGCCGCGGAGCGGGTCCACTTTCACTTCCAGGCGTTTGCCGTTGCCGCTGACCGCATGGGCTTCCCACAGGCCATCGTCGAACTGGATCTGTTTGATGTCGCGGTATCCCTGCTCTTCCAGCAGGGTCCTGACCTCCCGTTGGGTCAGACCGTTGCTGCCGGCGGCCGGATCACTGGAGGCGCTTTGCGCATAGGCCGGAACCGCGGCGCCGAAGGCGGCAACAAGCAGGGAAGTGGTGAGGATCCGAAAATGCATCGCTCGTTCTCCATTGATGGGTGGCACGGGCAATGTTGGGTGCCACGGCTCGCAGACCGGGTGAAGGAGGTGTTGCGGGGATGTGCACTGTTCAGTCTCATGAAGCCGGCGGCTTCAGGGCATGCGCTGGCGTCGCAGGACGAAAAACGGCGCCGTCAAGGTGCCGTTTGAGTGGAGCGGTGGGTAGCTCAGGGCTTGCCGTTTGGCTTGTTTTTCATCATCGAATCGCGATTGGCTTTGAACGGGTTGCCCTCGTACCAGTTCGGCCACGCATCGCCGCCGGCCAGATGGCTGCCGACGCCGTACAACAGTTCCAGGTCTTCGATGGCACCGTCCAGCTTCCAGGTCGCCGGATCGTACTCGTCCTTGGGACCGTGGTAACGCTCCTTTCCATAGGCTTCGGCGGCACGCTTGCCTGCCGCGGTGCCGCCGTCGATCAGATCTTCACCGCCGTCTGCGTACAGCGCCGGGACGCCGGCCTTGGCGAAGTTGAAGTGGTCCGAGCGGAAGTAGAAGCCGCTCTGTACGGCCGCTTCGGCATGCAGCGTACGGCCCTTCCCGGTTGCCAGCGGCTTGAGGATGTCTTCCAGCTCGGAACTGCCAAACCCGGTGACGGTCATGTCGCGCGCACGGCCATTGACCGACATCGCGTCGATATTGATCACGCCGGCGATCTTATCCAGCGGGAAGGTCGGGTGGTTCACGTAGTACTGCGAACCCAGCAGCCCGGATTCTTCCAGGGTGACGGCCAGAAATACCACCGAGCGTTCCGGCGGCGTGGGCTGGTGCGCCATGGCGTCGGCGATCTCGAGGATGCCGGCCACGCCGGTGGCGTTGTCCACCGCACCGTTGTAGATGTTGTCGCCTTCTTCGCCCTCGTGCTTGCCCAGGTGATCCCAGTGCGCCATGTACAGCACGGCTTCGTCGGCGCGCTTGCCGCCGGGCAGCACACCCACCACGTTGCGCGACTTCTTTTGTGCGATGGTGCTCTGCAGATCCAGTGACAGTTTGGCTTTCAGCGGTTCGGGCTTGAAGCCGCGCTTGCTGGCATCGCGGTAGGCCTTGTCCAGATCCAGCCCGGCTTCGGCGAACAGCTGCCGCGCCGCGTCGGCGCTGAGCCAGCCCTGTGCCTGCAGGCGCGGCTCCTTGTCCTCTGTGGCCGGCAGGTCGTACTGCGCGCCGCCCCAGGAGTTCTTCACCACGTCCCAGCCATAGGAGGCACCGGCGGTGTCGTGCACGATCAGTGCGGCCGTAGCACCCTTGCGCGCGGCTTCCTCGAACTTGTAGGTCCAGCGCCCGTAGTAGGTCATGCGCTTGCCGTCGAACAGCTTGGCGTCATCGACATGGAAGCCGGGGTCGTTGACGAACATCACCACCGTCTTGCCGGTCCAGTCCTGGCCGGCGTAGTCGTTCCAGTCCTGTTCGGGGGCATCCACGCCGTAGCCCACAAAGACCAGGTCGCTGTCGGCGATCTTGATTTCCGGCTGGCCGCTGCGGGTACCGATGACCATGTCCGTGCCGAACGTCAGTTCCTGCACCGTGCCGTCGCGCTGGATCTTCAGCACGGTGTTGGGATCGGCGGTGGTTTCGGTCATCGGCACGTCCTGGAACCAGCTGTCGCCGTTGCCCGGCTGCAGGCCGATGCGCTGCATCTGGTCGCGGATATAGTTGACCGTGAGTTCCTCGCCGTTGCTGCCTGGCGCGCGGCCTTCGAACTCATCCGAGGCCAGGGTCTTGACCAGCTCGGCGAAGTCGGCGGCATTGATGGCGCTGGCGAACGCGTGCGCCGGGACCGCGGTCGGCAGCGCTGCGGTGGCCGGCGGTGCGGCCGCCTCCTGCTTGCAGGCGACCAGCGCGGCGCTGGCGGCCAGGCACAACAACAATTTGCGATGCATGAAAACTCCGGTTTGCGTTCGATACCCGATTCTAGGCGGGATGCACGCCGGCTGCCTGCTCAGCGCGGCGCACTTTCACCTTTGAAGCGCTGCGCCGTGGCGCCACTGACCGGACCGGTCCGGGCCGTGTCATGCACGTACAGGGTCACCTCACGTTCGAACACCAGCGCGCCCTCGACCACCGCATTGGGACCAATCACAACGCGCGGCTTGCGCGGTGCGGTCAGCGAGATGTTGAAGGAGGGGCGGCTCACCTTGATGCCGCCTTTGACATGCGAATCGATACCGACGGTGATGTCGCCGTTGACCGTTTCGATGTCGCCGCCGACCTGGGTGCCGACCAGCCCGATCGCACCATTCACCGTTTCGATATCGCCGCCGATACGGCTGCCGCGATCGACATAGATGCCACCGTTGACCGTTTCCAGACCCCGTTCGAGTACCAGGTTGCGGCCGGCGCGGATGCCACCATTGACCGTCTCGATCGCCCGGGCCTGCACGTTGTCTTCAGCGCGGATACTGCCGTTGACGGTTTCCACGCCGCGCACCTGCACGCCGCTGGCCAGCTGGATGCTGCCGTTGACCGTATCCAGATCGCCATAGCTGGCATTGGCCTCGGTGTGGATGCTGCCATTGACCTTGCTGATGTCATCGGCGGCCAGGACCAGCGGGGTGGTGGCTGTCAGGGCCAGCAGCAGAAATACACGTTTCATGCGACCTCCAGGAGGGGTATTCCGATGGACCGGAGCCGATGGCACCACGCTTGGTTACAATCCGCACCTGCCTGAAGTCATTGGAACCGCATTGCGCCCGACTTTCCACATGCGCCGCCCCGGTCAAGCAGCGATTCCGTCCCGGTGGCGTGGCAGCTGGCTGCTGGTGCTGGCGCTGGTGAGCGGGCCGCTGCTGGCGCAGACCGCGCCGCGCGATACGGAAAAGAAGCTGCAGCAGCTACGCGGCGAACTGAAGAGCGTTTCCCAGGAGCGCCGGCAGCTGGAAGAACAGCGGGCACAGGTCAACCAGCAGTTGCGCGAGGCCGACCAGAAGGTCGCCCGCAGCGCCCGCGCGGTGGCCGAGGCCGAGATGGCGGTAGCGCTTGAGCAGCGGTCACTGGCCGCGCTGCAGCAGCGCAGAACCGAGCTGGAGAGCGGTCTGGCCCGCCAGCGCCAGCAACTGGCCGCCTTGCTGCGTGGTGCCTATCAGCTGGGCACGCACGCGCCGCTGAAGCTGCTGCTGTCGCAGGATACCGTGGCCGATGCCAACCGCGAGCTGGCCTATCACCGTTACCTGCAGCGCGAGCGGGCGCGCTCGATCAGTGCCTTGACCGCGGACCTGCGGACCTTGGGTGAAACCGAGCAGCAGATTCTGGCGCGCAGCCAGGAGTTGCAACAGGCGCGCGAACAACAACGCCAGCAGGCTGCCGCGCTGGAACGTGACCGGCGCCAGCGGGCGACGATGCTGACGGAACTGGAGCGCCGTTACCACGATCGCAGCGAACGCGAAAAGGCGCTGGGCCAGGATGCGCGCTCGCTGGAGCGGGTGCTGGCCAACCTGCGTGCCGCCGCGGCGCGTGCCGAAACCGAGCGCCGAGCCGCGGCACGGCGAGCCGCCACCGCGCAATCCCGGCAAGCGGCGACAGGAGCCGGTTCAGCGCGCACCGGTCCGCGCGCACCTGCGGGCAAAACGCCGCCACGGGTGGTGGCCGATGCACCGGCGCCGAAGGTCGGCGGACTGGGCTGGCCACTGTCGGGCAATCTGCTGGCCCGTTATGGCGGCCGCTTGCCCGACGGGCGCAGCAGCACCGGCGTGCTGATCGGTGCCCCGGCCGGAACCACCGTCACCGCGGTGGCCGATGGCACCGTGGTGTTTTCCGACTGGATGACCGGCTACGGCATGATCCTGATTGTCGATCACGGCAACGGTTACCTGAGCCTGTACGCACACAACGACGCGTTGCTCAAAGATGCCGGCGCGCGGATCAAGCGCGGCGATGCGGTGGCCAAGGTGGGCAACTCCGGTGGGCAGGGCACCACCGCGCTGTATTTCGAATTGCGCCGCCATGGCCAGCCGGTGGACCCGGCCACCTGGCTGCAGCGCCAGTAACCCAGGCTGAGCGCCGCCGGCGCCGGTTCAACGGGAATTTAGCCGGGCATCGCGCATAATCGAAACGACCGCGCTTCGGGCGCGGGCCTGTTTTCTCATGGAGTGGTTCATGCGCGTAGCCCGTCTTGCTGCAGCCCTGCTGTTCGCCCTGTCTCCTGCGGTCGCGCTGGCACAGAGCGCCCCGGACAAGGCCGTCAGCGCCGATGATCCCGATGCCAAGGAGTCGGTCACCTCGCGCGTGCCGCTGGATGAGATCCGCCGCTTTGTCGGGGTCTACAACGCGGCGCGTGCGGCCTATGTCGATCCGGTCGACGACAAGAAGCTGATGCAGTCGGCGGTACGCGGCCTGTTGCTGGAGCTGGATCCGCACAGCACCTATTTCGACAAGGAAGACGCGCAGGCGTTCGACGAGCAGGCCACCGGCGCCTACGAAGGCATCGGCGTGGAACTGCAGCAGCAGGAAGACACGCTCAAGGTGGTATCGCCGATCGATGACACTCCGGCGGCCCGGGCCGGCCTGCGCGCCGGTGATCTGATCATCGCCATCGATGGCCAGCCGATCAGTGCGATCGAGGCGATGGAGCCGTTGCGCGGCCCGGCGGGCACCTCGGTGGTGCTGACCATCGAGCGCGCGGGCGAAAAGCCGTTCGACGTCAGCGTCACCCGCGAAACCATCCGCGTCACCAGCGTGCGCAGCAAGATGCTGGAGCCCGGTTATGGCTATATCCGCATCAGCACCTTCCAGGCCGATACCGGCAGCGACTTCCAGAAGCATGTGGCGCAGCTGCAGGCCCAGGCCGGCGGCAAGCTCAAGGGGCTGGTGCTGGACCTGCGCAGCAATCCGGGCGGCCTGCTCACCGCTGCGGTGCAGGTGGCCGACGACCTGCTGGAGAAGGGCGGCATCGTCAGCACGCGCGGGCGCATCTCCATCAGCGATGCGACGTTCGATGCCACTCCGGGCGACCTCATGCAGGGCGCACCGGTGGTGGTGCTCACCGATGCCGGCTCGGCCAGCGCCTCCGAAGTGCTGGCCGGGGCTTTGCGTGACAACCAGCGGGCCCGCATTGTCGGCAGCCGCACCTTCGGCAAGGGCTCTGTGCAGACCGTGCTGCCGCTGGACAACGGTGATTCGGTGAAGCTCACCACCGCGCGCTATTACACCCCCAGCGGCAAATCCATCCAGGCCACCGGCATCATCCCCGACGTGGAGCTGCAGCCCGATCCGGCCGATCTGCCCAAGGACTTGCCGGCCAGCCTGGCTGACTACAGCGAGGCCAAGTTGCCCGGGCACCTGCGCGGCGATGACGAAGCTGCCGGCAGCAAGGCCGGGGTGGTGTTGCCGGGCGATGCGCCGGTGCAGGCAGCGTTGCGCGAGCTCAAGCATCCCGGCTCGGTGGCTGCCGCGGCAGTGAAGCCCAAACCGGCCGCCGCAGCCGCAGCGACGAAGCCCGCGGTTGCGGCCCCGGCCAAGCCGGAGGCTCCCGCCAAGCCGGAACAAGCCGTGCCGACCAGCGACGGCGACAAGTAAGCGTCGCGGCGGCCCTGCATGTTGCCGGGGCCGCCGCAGGTCCGTTCAGCGCGGTTTGCCCGGCAGCGGGAACGGAGTGACCACCTTCTCGCCGGTGCTGGCATCGCGGATCGCCGACTGCCCTTTCTTCTCCACTTCCTCGATGCGCACGATGCTCTGCATCGGCAGGTGCAACACCCGGGTGTCGCCGAACTCCTGTCGCAGGCGCTCTTCGGTGGGGTCCACCACCAGTCCGTCGTGGCGGTCGAACACCAGTTCGGCCACTTCGTTGAAGCCCCACAGATGGCTGCCACCCACGCGCCGGGCATACAGCTCGTAGATTTTGCCGTGGTTGAGGAAAGTGACCTTGTACAGCGGTTTGCTACTCATGCCGCGATTATAGAATCCGCCGCAGGGGCCGGGCGCTAGAAGCCCTGACGCTTGCGCAGACGGCGGGCGATGGCCGCGCGCACATACAGGCCGTAGACGATACCGAACAGAAAGCCGGCCAGATGCGCCGACCACGCCACCTGGCCGAAGCTGGGGCCGATATAGGCGAACACCACCTGCAGTGCGGCCCAGACGCCGATCAGCAGGAATGCCGGGGCGCGGACGAACTCCAGGAACAGCCCCAGCGGCACCACCACGCCCAGACGGGCGCCGGGAAACAATGCCAGATAGGTACCCAGCAATGCCGAAACCGCGCCACTGGCACCGATGATGGTCTGATCCGGCGTGTCCATCACATACAGCGCGGCCAGGTTCGAGGCCGCGCCACCGAGCAGGAACAGCAGCAGCAGCCGCCATGGCCCGAGCACGCGTTCGGCCGGCAGTCCGAAGATCAGCAGGAACACCAGGTTGCCCAGCAGGTGCGACCAGTCCGCATGCAGGAACAGCGCGGTGAACAGCCGCAACGCGCTGCCATCGCGCAGCGCCGCCCAGACCTCCTGCGGGTTGCCCAGACCGGTGGACAGGGCCCCCCAGTTCATCCACAGCGACCGCCAGGCCTCGGTCGGCCGGGAGATCGACCACAGGAAGGCGATCCAAGTGACGGCAACCAGCGCTGGCACCGCCCAGCGCAGGCCGGGCTTCTTACGGGAGGGGATGGAAAGGAACATATGCCGGAAGCGTAATCGGTTCCTCGCCTAAGCGCTTCATTCGGAACAGGAAACTGAATTCGGTGCCGTTATTGTTTAGTTAAGCAAGCTGGGAGATACTGCATACGGCGTGGTATGTCGGGAGGGGTCTCCGGCTCATCGTCAAGCTATTACTGCAGTCCGTTAATGCCACCCGCATCAACGACTTTTCATCAGTTCCAGGAGAGAGCTTCCAACATGCATACCGCTTCCTCGATTGCCCGCATCACCGCTCTGGCCGTCGGCATCGCCGGCGCCCTCGCATTCAGCAACGCCGATGCTGCCGCCTTCCAGCTCAAGGAGAACAGCGCCAAGGGTCTGGGCCGTGCGTTTGCCGGTTCCACCAGTGCCTGGGGTGATGCGTCTGTGGTCGCCACCAATCCGGCCTCGATGCGCCTGCTCGACGGTCGCCAGTTCCAGGCGGACCTGAGCGCCATCAGCTTCTCGGCCGATTTCGAGAAGTTCGACGCCCGCTACAACGGCACCGGCGGCCCGGGTACCGGTGCACCGGTCAGCGGCGGCAACGGCGGTGACGCCGGCATGATCGCGCCGGTTCCGGCGGCCTATTTCCATGTGCCGTTCGGCGAGAACGACAACATGCACTTCGGCCTGTCGCTGACCGCGCCGTTCGGCTTCAAGACCGACTACGACAAGGACTGGGTGGGCCGTTACCACGGCGTGACCACCGACCTGAAGGCGGTCGATCTGGGCGCGGCATTCTCCTATGACGTCAACCCGTATGTGTCCTTTGGTGCCAGCGTGTTCGTGCAGCACCTGACCATCGAGCTGACCAACGCGGTGGACTTCGGTGCCGTGGTCAACGGCGCCGCGCAGCAGAAGGCTGCCGCGGCAGTGCTGGCCGCCGGTGGCACTCCGGCCCAGGCCGCCAACGCCGCCCGCCAGGCCTCTGGCGCTGCGGCGCAGCAGGGCTTCTACCCGGGCAGCGCCGATGGCTACGCCTCGCTGGAAGGTGACAACAATGCGGTCGGTTACGTGCTGGGCGGTACCTTCAGCCCGAGCGAAGACACCAATATCGCGCTGAGCTACCGCTCCAAGGTCGAGCACAAGATCACCGGCGGCAAGGGCAAGTTCGATGTGCCGCCGGCGGTGCAGGTCGCCCTCGGCATGCCGGGCAGCGGTCTGTTCGTACCGACCAGCGGCAAGGCTACCCTGACCCTGCCGGCGTCGCTGACCGCCAGCGTCACCCACCGGATCAACGACCGCTGGACGGTGATGGGCGATGTGACCCGCACTGCATGGAAGCCGTCGTTCGACAAGGTGACCGTGGATTTCGCATCGAACCAGCCCGACAACGTGCTGGAATTCGGTTACAACGACACCACCTTCGGCTCGATCGGTACCGAGTACAAGCTGTCTGACACCATCACCCTGCGTGGTGGCGTGGCCTATGACGAAACCCCGACCAGCTATGCGCACCGTGACGTCAAGGTGCCGGATGTGACCCGCAAGTGGCTGTCGTTCGGTCTGGGCTGGACGCCGTCGGAGAAGACCGAGTTCAATTTCGGCTATACCCACCTGTTCACCAATGAGCCGGCGATCAACATCGTCTCGGCCACCGGCAGCACGCTGAAGGGCAAGTACGACGTGGGTGGCGACATCCTCGCCGCATCGGTCAACTACAAGTTCTGATCGGGCGTGGCGCGGCGCACTTTGCCGTAGCCGTGTGCCACTGTAGAACGCAGCCCGGGAGAAATTCTCCCGGGTTTTTTTTTGGCCGCCGGAACGGACGGCCAGCATCGCGCCGGCGGGACGATAGGCGGGCTGTCGATCGCGGAGGTGCTGATCGACAACGCCCCCGCGCTGTGCGCAGATGAGCCCGCATGGGGATCACTTCCGACGGCGGAGCCATGGTGATCCGGGTGTGCGCATCGAACGGCCGGATGTTGCAGGTGACGCTCCGCTGCGGCAGCGCGGCCTGGGACGGCGACCCCCACCGGCCGGTAATGACGGCTGCTTCGATCCTGTGGGGGATTTTCCGCCCCCCTCGCGGGCCAGCCCGTTGCCGTCAACGGCAGCAGCGCGCCCTCACCACGTCGGCCAGAGCGGGCCGGTGATCGACGATGAGGGCTTCAGTGACGACACCTTGGTCGACTTCAAGGATCGGGAGGTCGAAATCGACCAGCGGCCGCAGACCTTCAAGGACCGCGCCCCCGGATTGCGCCGCTCGCGGGGGCCGCGTGGAACGGGAGTACACGCCGGGCTTCGGCCGCAGCAGCCGTCAGCGCTACCGCGGCGATACGTGGCGATACGTGGCGATACGCGGCGGTCCAGTGATCGGATCGGTTCGATCGACCACCGCCGGGGCCTGGGGCGTGCCTGTGAGCGGAGCTGGATGGACAACAAAAAACCCCGCTTTCGCGGGGTTCTTCGTTGCTTCCGTGCTGCGGCCGACTCAGTCGCCCAGGGTCAGCAGCGAGGCGTTTCCGCCGGCGGCGGTGGTGTTCACCGTCACCGTCTTCTCGGTGGCAAAACGCAGCAGGTAGTGCGGGCCGCCGGCCTTGGGGCCGGTGCCGGACAGGCCCTGGCCGCCGAACGGCTGCACGCCGACCACCGCCCCGATCTGGTTGCGGTTGACGTAGACGTTGCCGACGTGGACGCCGTTGGCGATGCGCTCGACGGTCTCGTCGATGCGCGAATGCACGCCCAGGGTCAGGCCGTAGCCGGTGGCGTTGATCTGCGCGATCACCGCGTCGAGCTGGTCGGCCTTCCAGCGGATCACGTGCAGCACTGGTCCGAAGATCTCCTTGTGCAGCTGGTTCAGGTCCTTCAGCTCATAGGCACGCGGGGCGAAGAAGGTGCCGTGTGCGGCGGCCTCGGACAGTGGCGCGGCGGCGATCAGGCGCGCTTCGCGGTCCATGCGGGCGGCATGGTCGGTGAGGATCTGCAGCGCATCGGCATCGATGACCGGACCGACGTCGGTGGACAGCAGGCCGGGATCACCGATCTTCAGTTCGGCCATCGCGCCGGCCAGCATGGTCATCACCTTGTCGGCGATATCGTCCTGCACGAACAGCACGCGCGCGGCCGAACAGCGCTGGCCGGCGGAGGTGAAGGCCGAGCCGATCGCGTCCTTGACGATCTGCTCGGGCAGCGCCGAGGAGTCGGCGATGAAGGCGTTCTGGCCGCCGGTCTCGGCGATCAGCACGCCGATGGCGGCATCGCGCGCGGCCATCGCGCGGTTGATCGCGCGGGCGGTTTCGGTGGAACCGGTGAAGGCCACGCCGGCCACGCGCGGATCGGCGGTGAGCGCGGCACCGACCGTGGCGCCATCGCCTGGCAGGAACTGCAGCACGCCTTCGGGCACACCGGCCTCATGCAGCAGCTTCACCGCGTAGTAGCCGACCAGGTTGGTCTGCTCGGCCGGCTTGGCGATGACGCTGTTGCCGGCGGCCAGCGCGGCGCTGACCTGTCCCAGGAAGATCGCCAGCGGGAAGTTCCACGGGCTGATGCAGACGAACACGCCGCGGCCATGCAGCTGCAGCTCGTTGCTCTCGCCGGTCGGGCTGGGCAGCTTCTCGGCGTGGCTGAACTGCTCGCGTGCCTGCTTGGCGTAGTAGCGCAGGAAGTCCACCGCCTCGCGTACTTCGGCGATGCTGTCGGGCAGGCTCTTGCCGGCTTCCTTCACGCACAGCGCCATGAACTCGGCAATGCGCGCTTCCAGCTGGTCGGCGGCGTGTTCGAGGATGGCGGCGCGGCTGGCGGCCGGGGTACGGTTCCACGCTGGTTGTGCGGCTACGGCGTTGCTCAACGCCTGCTGCACGGTGGCGGCATCGGCGGCCTGCCACTGGCCGACCACCTCGCGCGTGTCGGCCGGGTTGGTGACCGGCTGTGCGGCGGTCGTGGCGGTGGCGCCGGGCACCAGCGGGGCGGCGTGCCACGGCTTGATGGCGGCAGTGAGCTGCCCGGCCAGCGCGCGCAGGTCGTTGTCGTTGGCGAGGTTGATGCCCATGGAATTGGTCCTGTCGTGGTTCTGGCTGCGCAGCAGGTCGATGGGCAGCGGGATCTTCGGGTGGGGAATGGACGCGAACGAGGACACCGCCTCGACCGGATCGCGGATCAGATCCTCGATCGAAACCTCGTCATCGGTGATGCGGTTGACGAAGCTGGAGTTGGCGCCATTCTCGAGCAGGCGGCGCACCAGGTACGGCAGCAGTTCCTCGTGCGAACCGACCGGTGCGTACACACGGCACGGCACATTGAGGCGGTCGGCCGGAATCACCTCGGCATACAGGTCATCGCCCATGCCGTGCAGCTTCTGGTGCTCGTAGGTGTGGCCGGCGCCGATCTGCTTGATCACGGCGATGGTGTGCGCGTTGTGGGTGGCGAACATCGGGTAGAGCGCATCGCGGTGGCCGAACAGGCGCTTGGCGCAGGCGATGTAGGACACGTCGGTGTTCTGTTTGCGGGTGAACACCGGGTAGCCGGGCAGGCCGTCGATCTGTGCGCGCTTGATCTCCGCATCCCAGTAGGCGCCCTTGACCAGACGCACCTGCAGCTTGTGACCGATGCGGCGGGCCAGGTCGGCCAGGTAATCGATCGTGTACGGCGTACGCTTCTGGTAGGCCTGCACGACGATGCCGAAGCCTTCCCAGCCTTTCAGTGACGGATCGCTGACCACGGCCTCGATGATGTCCAGCGACAGCTCCAGGCGGTCGGTTTCCTCGGCGTCGACGGTACAGCCGATGCCATAGGACTTGGCCAGCTGTGCCAGTTCCAGCACGCCCGGCACCAAGTCCTGGAGCACGCGTTCGCGCTTGGCATGTTCGTAGCGCGGGTACAGCGCCGAGAGCTTGATCGAGATGCCGTGCGAGGCGGTGACGTCACCATCGGCCTTGCCGCCGCGTGCCAGGTTGTCCTTGCCGATCGCGTGGATGGCGCGCCGGTAGTCTTCCAGGTAACGCCGCGCGTCCTTCATGGTCAGCGCACCTTCGCCGAGCATGTCGAAGGAGTAGCGGTAGTTGCTGTTGTCGCCCTTGTGCGAGCGTGCCAGCGCCTCGTCGATGGTGCGGCCCATGACGAACTGGTGGCCCATGATCTTCATCGCCTGGCGCACAGCCAGGCGGATCACCGGCTCGCCCACGCGGCCGATCAGCCGCTTGAAGGCGCCATGCACGTCGCGCTTGGTGGCATCGGCCAGATCGACCAGGTGCCCGGTCAGCATCAGGCCCCAGGTCGAGGCGTTGACCAGCACCGAGTCCGATTGGCCCATGTGCTTTTTCCAGTCCGCCTCGCCGAGCTTGTCGCGGATCAGCTTGTCGGCGGTTTCCTGATCCGGGATGCGCAGCAGGGCTTCGGCCACGCACATCAGCAGCACGCCTTCCTCGCTGCCCAGGTCGTACTGGCGCATGAAGGCTTCGATCGCGCCCTGGTTGCTGGCGCGGGCGCGCACGCGGCGCACCAGATCGGCGGCGGTGGCCTGGATCTGCGCCTGTTCGGCGGCCGGCAGGCGGGCCTGTTCCAGCAGTTCGCGCACATGACCGGCTTCGTCCTTGAGCCAGGCGTCGGTGATGGCCTGGCGCAACGCGGCAGGCGTCGGCGGAAGTTCCGGCGCGAGCAGACACGGGCCTGTCGGCAGCGAAGATGCAGCATCAAAAGGAGGAGTCGAGTTCATGCGCCTGACCACAGTGGGATTTGACCATTTTAATCGGATACAGGCTTTTTCCCAGTGCCTCAGGGCGCTGCAACGGAGCTGTAAACCACTGGTATCAGGCGGATTGGGCGGCTTTCACGGGTTTTACGTTATTTGTGCCGATTCCGTCATTTTTTATGACGGGCTTGAAGGGGTTTTCCGGGGATCCGTGTGTGCAATGCAGCATTCGCAACGATGATGAATGCAAGCTTGCCGGGGGGATTGGGCACGGCTACCATCCAGATCGTTATCCGCGGTATGGACGCGGTTGCGACATGATCCAGGTGCTTCGGTCAGTTTCCGATGGCTCACATGCGCAGCTGGTGCTGCATCCCCCACGGGCGCTTACGGCCCGGCAGTTCGTCCAGTTGTTCGCCGCGTTGGCAGGACTGATGTGGTTCACGGCCAGCCTGGCTTGGTGGTCCGGTAACCGCCTCGCTCCGGCTTTCGCGCTGTTGCACAGCTTTCTGGTGGGCGTGGCGTTGCGTGCGGTCTGGCGCAGCGGCGAGCGCCGGGAAGAGATCCGGGTAGGACCGGACTGCGTGGAGGTCCTCCTCGCGGCCGGGAGTTCACCGGTATTCCGCGCGCACCCTTACTGGGTCCGCGTGGTTGCCGAGAAGGAACGGGTCCTGCTGGTTTCCAGCGGCAGGCGGGTCGAAGTGGGGAGTTTCCTCGCACCCGCCGAACGTCGGGAACTTGCGGTGACACTTGAAGGCTTGCTCGCAACCGGCAACGGCTGCAACCGATGACGTCAAGGGTCTAGGCAATGAAGCAAAGCAGCAGGTGGGGTGGGGCGTTGAAATCCGCATTGGTCGTTGCCGCCGCGGGGCTGGCGACCTCAAGCGCGTGGGCGCAATCGGCCGATCCCGCGCCATGGCAGCTCAACATGGGCAAGGGGGTTACCCATACCGCGCAGATGGCGTGGGAAGCCCACATGGTCGCGCTGTGGGTATGCGCGGTGATCGGCGTCCTGGTGTTTGCGGCGATGGCCTACGCCATTTTCAAGTTCCGCAAGTCAAAAGGGGCGGTGGCGGCGCAGTTCTCGCACAACACCAAGGCCGAGATCATCTGGACCGTCATTCCCATCATCATCCTGGTGGTGATGGCTTGGCCGGCCACCGCCAAACTGATCGCCATGTACGACTACCGCGACTCGGAAATGACGGTAAAAATCACCGGCTACCAGTGGATGTGGAAGTACGAATATCTCGGCGAGGATGTGGCCTTCACCAGCCGCATGGACCGCAAATCCGACCAGATCCGCCAGAGCGGTGCGGTGCCGACGATGGTCACCGATCCGCACTATCTGCTGGAGGTGGACAACCCGCTGGTGCTTCCGGTGGACACCAAGGTGCGTTTCGTCATCACTTCCGATGACGTGGTGCACGCCTGGTGGGTGCCGGCACTGGGCTGGAAGCAGGACGCGGTGCCGGGCTTCATCAATGAGCGCTGGACCAATATCGAACGCGAAGGCGTCTACCGCGGCCAGTGCGCCGAGCTGTGCGGCAAGGATCATGGCTTCATGCCGATCGTGGTCAAGGCCGTGTCCAAAGACGAATTCAAATCCTGGCTGGCCGCGCGCAAGCCGGCTGCCGCGACGCCGGAGGTCCCCGCGCCCGCCCCGGCCGTGCCCGAGACCGCCCCGGCGCAACCCGAAGCCGCGCTCGCGCCAACAGCCAGCGGTGCCTGATATTCCAGCGTGCCGGCGTGACGGCCGGCGCGATGCCTGAAAACGGATAACGAGGTGTAGTTGCAATGGCGAATTCCGCAGTCGAGCACTCCGATCACCACGGGCACCAACAGGGCTTTTTCGAACGCTGGTTCTTCTCCACCAACCACAAAGACATCGGCACGCTGTATCTGCTTTTCAGCTTCCTGATGTTCATCGTCGGCGCGGCGATGAGTGTGGTGATCCGCATGGAGCTGGCGCAGCCCGGGCTGCAGTACGTCAAGCCGGAATTCTTCAACCAGATGACCACCGTGCACGCGCTGGTGATGATCTTCGGCGGCGTGATGCCGGCCTTCGTCGGCCTGGCCAACTGGATGATCCCGCTGCAGATCGGCGCGCCGGACATGGCGCTGCCGCGCATGAACAACTGGTCGTTCTGGCTGCTGCCGGTGGCCTTCACGTTGCTGTTGCTGACGCTGTTCCTGCCGGGCGGCGCGCCGGCCGGCGGCTGGACCATGTACCCGCCGCTGTCGTTGCAGGGTGGCTACAACGTCGCCTTCAGCGTGTTCGCCATCCACGTCGCCGGTGTCAGCTCGATCATGGGCGCGATCAACATCATCGCCACCGTGCTGAACATGCGCGCACCGGGCATCGACCTGCTGAAGATGCCGATCTTCTGCTGGACCTGGCTGATCACCGCGTTCCTGCTGATCGCGGTGATGCCGGTGCTGGCCGGAGCGGTGACGATGCTGCTGACCGACAAGTTCTTCGGCACCAGCTTCTTCAATGCCGCCGGTGGTGGCGACCCGGTGATGTACCAGCACATCTTCTGGTTCTTCGGCCATCCGGAGGTCTACATCATGATCCTGCCGGCGTTCGGTGTGGTCAGCGAGATCCTCCCCACCTTCAGCCGCAAGCCGCTGTTCGGTTACCAGGCCATGGTCTACGCGACCGCGGCGATCGCGTTCCTGTCGTTCATCGTGTGGGCGCACCACATGTTCACGGTGGGCATGCCGCTGGGGGGCGAGATCTACTTCATGTTCGCCACGATGCTGATCTCGATTCCGACCGGGGTGAAGGTGTTCAACTGGGTCAGCACGATGTGGGAAGGCTCGCTGACTTTCGAGACACCGATGCTGTTCTCCATCGCCTTCGTGATCCTGTTCACCATTGGCGGTTTTTCCGGCCTGATGCTGGCCATCGTGCCGGCCGACTTCCAGTACCACGACACCTATTTCGTGGTGGCGCACTTCCACTACGTGCTGGTCACCGGCGCGGTGCTGGCGCTGATCGCCGCGGTCTACTACTGGTGGCCGAAGTGGACCGGCCGCATGTACAACGAGTTCTGGGGCAAGGTGCATTTCTGGTGGACGATGGTGTTCGTCAACCTGCTGTTCTTCCCGCAGCACTTCCTTGGCCTGGCGGGCATGCCGCGCCGTATCCCCGACTACAACCCGGTGTTCGCCGACTGGAACCTGGTCAGCTCGATCGGTGCGTTCGGCATGTTCGTCACCCCGTTCCTGATGGCGGCGATCCTGCTGAGCTCGCTGCGCAACGGCAAACGCGCCGAGGCCCGGGCGTGGGAAAGCGCGCGCGGACTGGAGTGGACGCTGCCGTCGCCGGCACCGGCGCATACCTTCACCGTGCCACCGGTCATCAAGCCGGGCGATCTGGCCCACGATGACGTCACCCACTGAAACAGGGGAAACAGATGGACCCTCGCCCATTGCAACCTGAGGAGCTGGCGCTGCGTCGCCGCCGCTCGCGCCGCACCGCGCTGGTGGTGGGGCTGTTGGCGGTGGCGATCTACGCCGGTTTCATCCTTTCCGGCGTTCTGGCGCATTGACCACGCCCGCGCCCAAACCCGAGCGCAATGCCGGCATGGGCCGGCTGATTGGCGTGGCATTGGCGGTGTTTGTGCTGACCTTCTCGCTGGTGCCGCTGTACCGTATCGCCTGCGAGAAGGTGTTCGGCGTGCGGCTGGAGCGCGGTGCGAGCCCGCCGGCGGCGGCCTCGGCCGGCACCAGCAAACGCACGGTGCGGGTGGAGTTCGATGGCGGGGTCAATTCCAAGCTGCCGTGGGCCTTCCATCCGGAACGGCTGACGATGGATGTGGTGCCGGGCGAATTGAACGAGGCGCTGTACTTTGCCCGCAACGACAGCGATCGCGCGCTGGTCGGTAGCGCGGTGCCGTCGGTGGCGCCGGCACGGGCGTCGGGCTACTTCAACAAGACCGAATGTTTCTGTTTCACCGCGCAGACCTTGCAGGCCGGGGAAAAGCGCGACATGCCGGTGCGTTTCATCGTTGATCCGGACCTGCCGGCCGACGTCAAAACGATCACCTTGTCCTACACGTTCTTCAAGAATGATGCGCTGACAGAGCAGCTGGTTTCGGCCTCGGCCGCGACCGCTGCGCATGCGGCCCCCTAGATCACGGACCCGGAAGCAAGCCATGGCCCACAACACCTCTGATGCCAATGTCTACTTCGTGCCGAGCCACAGCAAGTGGCCCTTCGTCGGCTCGATTTCCATGCTGGTGATGATGGTGGGAGTGGCCAGCTGGTTGAACGACGCCGGCTGGGGGCGTTGGACCTTCTTCGCCGGGGTGGCGATGATGGTTTTCACCCTGTTTTTGTGGTTCGGCGATGTCATCCGCGAGTCGGTGGCCGGGCGCTACAACCACCAGGTCGATGGCTCGTTCCGGATGGGAATGGTGTGGTTCATCTTCTCCGAGGTGATGTTCTTCGGCGCGTTCTTCGGTGCGCTGTTCTACACCCGCCAGATGGGCCTGCCGTGGCTGGGCGGTGAAGGTCACGGGGTGATGACCAACGAACTGCTGTGGGACGGCTATTCGGCGGCGTGGCCGACCAATGGCCCCGGCGATATCGGCGGGGCGTTCCAGACCATTCCGGCGTGGGGGCTGCCGCTGCTCAATACGCTGATACTGCTGAGTTCGGGCATCACGCTGACCATTGCCCACCACGCGCTCAAGGCCGGTAGACGCAAGCAGCTGTTGCTGTGGCTGGGCGCGACGGTGGTGCTGGGTTGCGTGTTCCTGTTCTTCCAGGCCGAGGAATACATCCACGCCTACAAGGAGCTGAATCTGACCCTGGGCTCGGGTATCTACGGCTCCACCTTCTTCCTGCTCACCGGTTTCCATGGCGCGCATGTGGCGCTGGGCACGATCATGCTGGCGGTGATGTGGCTGCGTGCGGCCAAGGGCCACTTCAGCCGCGACAACCACTTCGGTTTCGAAGCGGCGGCGTGGTACTGGCACTTCGTCGATGTGGTGTGGCTGATGCTGTTCCTGTTCGTCTACGTGCTGTAGGCGATGCGCCGGCCGCGTCGCATCGGGCAACGCGGCCGTGGCCGGACTCAGCCGCCGACTCCGTGCGGCTTGATCCAGCCGCTGTAGATGCCAAGGACCACCAGCAGGATCAGCGCCACCGACAGGGCGATGCGCCGGGTCAACGCGTTGACCGTGCGCTTGGTCTGGCCGCGATCGATCATCAGGTAGTAGAGGCCGGCCCCCAGATTCCAGACGATGACGATCAAGAACGCGATTACCAGCAGGGTCTTCAGCGAATCATTCATGCGCGGCTCGGCGGGTGGGAAGTCCCCGCTATATCACCTGCTCGCGGCCGGCTTGTCATGACGCGACAGCACACGGTCTTTTCCGGATGGGTGCTCGCCTTCGCCGTGGCGGCGGTGTTCATGGTGCTGGGCAGTTGGCAGCTGCAACGCATGCACGAAAAGCAACACTTGCTGGCGCAACTGCCGTCGGCAAGCGCCAGCACGGTGACGCTGGCCGAGGCGGTGCGCTCGCCCGATGCCCTGCACTGGATAGAGGATCGATTGCGGTTTGTTCCGGGCACGGTGTTGCTGGACAACCAGTTGCGCGAGGGCCGCGCCGGCATCAAGGTGTACCAGGCCGCGCGGGCGGAGCTTGGTCCGGCGGTGCTGGTCGATCTGGGCTGGCTGCCGCTGCCGGCCGATCGCGCGCTGCCCCCGTTGTCCGGCCAGCAGGGCACGCACGCGCTGCGCGGGCTGTGGGCGCCCGCGCCGGCTGCCGGAATCGCACTGGGGCCAGCCCTGGTGCCGGCGACGCAGCCGCAGACCTGGCTGGCTACCCGTATCGATCTGCCCGCCATTGCCGCCCAGCTGGGATTGGAGCAGGTGCCGCTCGCGCCGCGGGTGCTGCGGCTGGATCCGGCGCTGCCGCTGGGCTATGCGCGGGATCTGGACCTGCTGCCCAACACCTTGCCGCCCTCGCGTCACCTCGGCTATGCGGTGCAATGGTTCGCCATGGCGCTGACGGTGCTGCTGATCGCCACGCTGTTGCATGTGCGTCGGCGTCTGGCGCGCAGGCGCTGAACCCCCTCACATGGGAAGATGCCCGGCATGAATGCTCTGACCCCCGACCAGCTCGCCATACGCAATCGTGGTCGCCGCGTGCTGTTGCTGATTTTTGCGATGTTCTTCGGTTCGATGGCACTGGCCGGGATCCTGCGCTTTTCCGGCTGGACCCCGCAGATCAACCGCCATCATGGGCAGATGCTGCAACCGGCGCTGGATCTGCGCAGCGAGCGCCTGCAGCTGGTCGACGGCACTGCCTATGAATGGAATCCGGGCCAGCGCCATTGGCGCATCCTGCTGGCCCCTCCCCGTGGCTGCGCCCCGGCCTGCGTCACTTTGTCGCAGCAGTTGGACAAGGTGTGGCAGTTGTTCGGCCATAACGCCGATAATGTCGAGATACTGTGGCTGGGCACGCCGCCGGAGCAGGTGGCAGCCACTCCGGCACTGAAAGTGCTGCAGCCCCAGCCTGCGTTCCGGGCCAAACTGCCGGGGGTCGATGACCCGGCCGGTATCCCGGTGTATGTGATTGATCCCAATGGCTTTGTGGTACTCCGCTATGCGCCGGGTTTTGAGCCGGGTGGATTGCGGGCTGATCTATCCAAGCTGTTGAAACTGATGTGAGTCCCGTTCGATGAATGCCTCCGCGCGTCCGGCGCTGTACCGCAATTTCCACCGCCTGGCGTGGTTCGCGCTGATCATGACCGCCAGCACCATCATGTTCGGCTCGTTCGTGCGGCTGTCCGATGCCGGCCTGAGTTGCCCGGACTGGCCGACCTGCTATGGCCGCGTCACCTGGCCGCAGACACAGATGGAAGCGGCCCAGCACGTGGCCAGCGAGATCCGTCCGCTGGAAACCCACAAGGCATGGCTTGAGCAGGTGCACCGCTTCCTGGCCGGTCTGCTGGGCGTGGAAGTGTTGACCCTGGCGCTGCTGGCGGCACGCCGGCGCAAGCGCGGCCTCGCGCAGATCATCACCGCTTCGGCGCTGGTGGCGTTGGCGATACCGCTGTATATGCGCGGCGAACATGTGGCTTCCAGCATCCTGGCCATCGGCGGTGAAGCGATTCTGCTGCTGGCGGCGCTGCGCTGGTCCAACATCGATCTGGCCCGCGCGGCGGTACTGACCCTGGCGGTGGTGGTATTCCAGGCGCTGCTGGGCATGTGGACGGTCACCTGGCTGCTCAAGCCGATCGTGGTGATGGGCCACCTGCTGGGCGGCATGCTGATGTTCGGCATGCTGGTATGGATGGCGTGGAAAGCCACCCACCTGCCGATCACGCTGGCCGAGGCGCCGCGCCTGCGCTGGTGGCTGCGCGCGGCGGTGGTGCTGGTGGCGCTGCAGATCGCGCTTGGCGGTTGGGTCAGTGCCAATTACGCGGCGCTGGCCTGTGGCGGCGGCAGTGCCTCGCTGGACAATTTTCCGCGCTGCGTCAGCCAATGGTGGCCGCAGCAGAACTACAGCGAAGGTTTCACCCTGTGGCGTGGCATCGGCGTGGACTACGAAGGCGGCGTGCTCGACGGCGCCTCGCGTATCGCCATCCAGATGGCGCACCGGATGATGGCTGTGGTGGTGGCGCTGTACCTGTTGGTGCTGTCGGTGCGGCTGTTCCGCCTGCCGGGCATGCGCGGCTGGGCGACCACGCTGGGCGCGCTGATCGTGCTGCAGGTCACGCTGGGTATTCTCAACGTCAAGCTGTCGTTGCCGCTGACGGTGGCGGTGATGCACAACGGTGGTGCGGTCGCCTTGTTGTTCGTACTGGTCACGCTGCTGGCGCGGCTGCGCGCGCCGGAGTGATGGCATGACTACAACCTGGCGCGATTACTGGGATCTGACCAAGCCCAAGGTGGTGGCCCTGATCGTGTTCACCGCGCTGGTGGGCATGTTCCTGGCGGTCCCGGCGTTGCCGACCATCGAACAGGTGCTGTCCGGCGCGCTGGGTTTCCTGGGCATCTGGCTGGCGGCGGCCGCGGCGGCGGCGATCAACCAGTTGCTGGATGCGCGTATCGATGCGCAGATGGCGCGCACCTCGTGGCGCCCGCTGGTGGTGGGCAAGGTCTCGCCGCGCCAGGTGCTGGTGTTCGCCGGTGCGCTCACCGCGTTGTCGATGACCATCCTGGTGCTGTGGGTGAACGTGATCACCGCGGTGCTGACCTTCGCCTCGCTGATCGGCTATGCGGTGATCTACACCGTGTATCTGAAGCGGGCGACCTCGCAGAACATCGTCATCGGCGGCCTGGCCGGCGCCACCCCGCCGCTGCTGGGCTGGGCGGCGATCACCGGCATGCAGGGCAGTTCCGACTGGGCCCATGCCCTGCTGCTGGTGCTGATCATCTTCATCTGGACCCCGCCGCACTTCTGGGCGCTGGCGATCTTCCGTCGCGCCGACTACGCCAAGGCCGATGTGCCGATGCTGCCGGTCACCCACGGCGTGCCGCACACGCGCAGGCAGATCCTGGTGTACTCGGTGGTGCTGGCGGTGGTGACCCTGCTGCCGGTGGCCATCGGCATGAGCGGCATGTTCTACCTGGGCGGTGCCACCGTGTTGAACCTGGTGTTCCTGTGGTACGCATGGAAGATGCAGAACCCGCCGGATGAGATGTTCAACATGAAGATGTTCGGCTACTCCATCGTCTACCTGATGGCGCTGTTCGCTTTCCTGCTGGTCGATCACTGGCTGCTGCCGTGGCTGTGATCCCGGGCTGATGCGCCACGTATCGTTCGGCTGTTTCTGACCGCTGAACGGCACGTCAGCATCGGTTGGGGGCACATGCGGCCTGGCCATGCCTTGAATTTGGCTGGCGCAACCGCCATCGCTTCTTCGACCCTTGATGGAACGAAGGACGCACGGATGCAGCTCTGGACCCGCGTGATGGCCGCGCTGCTGTTGACCGCGGGGCTGGTCACGACGGCGCGCGCCGATGAAACCGCCATGCAGATACGCCAGCACGCCGGCGAGCATCGGCTGCTGGTACTGGGTGAATATCACGGTACGCGCGAGACGCCATTGCTGGTACGGCAGCTGGTCGATGACTACAGCCGCGATGGCACGCCGGTGGTGCTGGCGCTGGAACTGCCGCGCAGCGAGGACGCGGCGTTGGCGGCCTATCTCGCTTCCGAAGGTGATGCCGATGCGATGACAGCCCTGCGCTCAGGGCGCTACTGGAGCGTGATCGGCGACCGCCACGACGGTCGGCGGAGCCACGACATGCTGGAGCTGATCGAAGCGGTGCGCGCGCTGCGGGTGCAAGGCCGTGCGGTGCAGGTGATCGGCTATGACCTTGTGGTCAGCACGCGCGGCAACCAGGTCCGCGATGACGCCATGGCGGCCAGACTCCGGCAGGTTTATGCGCGCATGCCGGGAAATGCGCGGATGCTGGTACTCACCGGCAATGTGCATGCCATGCGCCAGCGCCCGGCAGACGCACCACCGGATATGCAGTTGCGGCCGCTGGCCACCACGCTGGCCGATCTGGATCTGTACAGCGTGCGGCTGGACGCGCGCAAAGGCAGTATCTGGGGATGTCTGCCGGATACCTGCAAATCGTTGCCGCTGCGCGATAGACCTGGCCGGGAGCTGCGCGTGAGTACCGAACCCGGCCGCCAGTACGATCTGTGGGTGTGGATGCCGGAGTTGAGCGTAGGACGGTTGCTGAAATGAGACCGCGGGGACGCGCGGACGTCGTCCCCGGCCGCTACTGCCCGTTCTGTCTGGCGTAGCGCTGCGCGATCAGCGCGCAGACGATCAGCTGCAGCTGGTGGTAGATCATGATCGGCAGCACGATCGCGCCGAGGCTGCCGCCGGCGAACAGCACCTTGGCGATCGGCACGCCGGTGGCCAGGCTCTTCTTCGAACCGCAGAACACGATGGGGATCTCGTCGTAACGGCTGAAGCCCAGGCGCCGTGACAGCCAGGTGATGCCGGGCATGGCGATGGCCAGCAGCACCACCGAGACCAGCGCGGCAGTCAGCAGGGACAGCGCCGGCGTCTTGTGCCACAGCCCCTCGTTGACCGATTCGCCGAAGGCGGCATACACCACCAGCAAGACCGTGCCCTGGTCGGTGTAGCGCAGCAACGCGCGCTGTTTCTCCACCCAGCCGGCGATCCATGGTCGCAGCAGATGGCCGGTGACGAACGGCACCAGCAGCTGCAGCATGATCATGCCCACGGCGTGCAGCGGATTGGCGATGCCGCCTTCGGCGCCGGTGAGCAGGGTCATCAGCAAGGGGGTGAGGAACACGCCGAGGATGCTCGACAGCGAGGCTGCGCATACCGCCGCCGGCACATTGCCGCCGGCCATCGAGGTGAAGGCGATCGAGGACTGCACGGTGGACGGCAGCGCGCACAGGAACAGCACGCCGATAAACAGTTCCGGTGTGAGCGCCCAGCCGGCCAGGGGCTTGAACGCCAGCCCGAGCAGTGGAAACAGCAGGAAGGTGCAGCCCAGGATGACCAGATGCAGGCGCCAGTGCAGCATCCCGGCGAGGATGGATTCACGTGGCAGGCGCGCGCCATGCAGGAAAAACAGCGCCGCGATGGCCAGATCGGTGAGGTGGTCCAGCCCGGTGGCTGCGGCGCCGGTCATCGGTGCGACAGTGGCAAGCGCGACCGTGGCCAGCAGGGCAAGGGTGAAGTTGTCCGGTCGCAGGCGCGACCACCAGTGCATCATCGGCAAGAGCCTCCTTTCAGGTGGATGATCAGGTGGATGAATGGCGCGCCCGCTCAGGGCGTGGGCGTCTCCAGCGTGGTGCGTACGACCGGTGCCAGCGAGGTCAGGCCGGCCGCACGGCCGCGCTGGAGGGCGTCATCGATGGAGGCGCCATGGGTGCGGGCCTCGATCAGCGCCAGCAGCGCGCCGGCGCGATTGGCCGACGCACAATGCAGCAGGGTCTTGCCGTCGCCCTGCTTGAGCAGGCGATCGAGCGTGCGCGCGTTGGCTTCGGTGATGTCGGTCGCGCCGCTGATCGGCAGGCGCACGTAGCGCAGTCCCAGCTGGGCCGCCAGGGCGGCTTCGTCATAGCCGCGATCCTCCTCCGGCCCGCGCAGGTCGATGACCGTGGTGACGCCGGTTGCGGCCGCCTCACGCAGCTGCTGCGCGCTGGGTTGGCCGGCGGTGATCAGGTCCGGGCGCGGCTGATGCAGGGGCGTGTCAGCGGCGAAAGCGCTGACGCAGAGCATCAGCGTAAGCAGCAATGGCAGGCGGTGGATGTGCATGCAGATGTTTCCTTGCCGATGTCAGAGGCGCAGGCTGGCGCGGGTTTTTAGCAGTTCGCGCAGTTCGTATTTGTCGGTGTCGTCCAGCCCCTGCTGGCGCTGCTTGGCCTGCAGTTCATCCAGCCGCTGCTGCAGCAGCTGCTTTTCCAGCTGGATCACCGCGTCCTGCAGTTCCTGCCCCCAGCTGGCCTCATCGCCGGGCAACACCTGTGCCGCCAGCTTGTGCAGGGCGGCCTGCTCCTCACGGTCGTTGAAGTGCTCCAGCAGCGCACCGGTGCTGATGTCCGGGCGTTGCTGCACCAGCTCCAGCAGCTCCAGCAGCAGCTCGATGCCGGGCAGGCGCAGGCCGGCAAAGGCGTGGTGGCCTTCCAGATTCATCGCCAGCGAGGGTTGCTGCAGCAGGATCGCGATGGCCGCGCGCACCAGGCTGCGCTTCTGCACCGGCACCGTGTTGCGCGCGGCAGGACGCGGGGCGGCGGGCATGGCGCCGGAGGTGCTGCCGATACCGGTCAGGCGCGCGAGTTCCTGTTTCATCAGGTCGGCAAAAGCGCCATCGGGAATCTGCGCCAGCATCGGCCGCGCGCGCTCGGCCAGGCGTGCCTTGCCGTCGAGCGTGCCCAGGTTGATCTCGCGGGTCAGCTCGTCGAAGAAGAACTGCGACAGCGGCGTGGCCTGTTTCAGGCGCGTATCAAAGCCCGCGGCGCCTTCCTTGCGCACGATGCTGTCCGGGTCCTCGCCATCGGGCAGGAACAGGAAGAACGCCTGACGGCCGTCCTTCATGCGGGGCAATACCGATTCCAGTGCGCGCCAGCCGGCACGGCGCCCGGCGGCGTCCCCGTCGAAGCAGAAATACACATCCGGCGCGTTGCGGAACAGCAGCTCGGCATGGTCCGGCGTGGTTGCCGTGCCCAGCGTCGCCACCGCCTGGGTGACGCCGAACTGGAACAGGCTGACCACATCCATGTAGCCCTCGACCACGATCAGCCGCTCAATCTTCTGGTTGGCCTGGCGCACCTGCCACAGGCCGTACAGCTCGCGCCCCTTGTGGAACAGCGCGGTCTCGGGGGAGTTGAGGTACTTGGGGCCGTCGTCCTTCTCGAACACGCGCCCGCCGAAGGCGATGACGCGGCCGCGGCGGTCGAAGATCGGGAACATCACCCGGTCGCGGAACTTGTCGTAGACGTGGCCGCGGTCGTTCTTGGAGAACAGGCCGACGCGCTCGAGCAGCTTCATGCGCCGCTCGTCCTTGCCCAGCGCATCCTTCAGCGCGCTGTAGCCGTCCGGTGCGTAGCCGATGGCGAAGCGGGTGCGGGTGTCGGCGTCCACGCCGCGGCCATCCAGATAGGCGCGGGCCTTGTCGCTGCTTTCCAGCTGCTTCTGGAAGAAACGGCTGGCCGCATCCAGCGCCGAGTACTGGTCGCGGCTGTCGTCCTGCTGCTGCGCGGTGCGCGCACTGGTTTCGCGCGGGATTTCCATGCCCACACGCTTGGCCAGTTCCTCCACCGCATCGAGAAACTCGAGGCGGTCGTAATTCATCAGAAAGCTGATCGCGGTGCCGTGCGCGCCGCAACCGAAGCAGTGATAGAACTGCTTGGTCGGTGAAACGGTGAACGAGGCCGAGCGCTCGTCATGGAACGGGCAGCGCGCCGCGTACTCCTTGCCCTGGCGCTTGAGCGGCACGCGTGTGCCGACCACCTCGACAATGTCGGTGCGGGCGAGCAGGTCGTCGATGAAGGCGTCGGGAAGTCTGGCCATGCGGCGAAAGAACACACCACCGTAAGGCGGTCATGGCAAAAGAGTGATGCAAGTGTACTAGGGTGCGGTGGCCCCGGCAGGCGCGGTGGCACTGCTGCGCGCGACATGGGCGCGTTCGTCGATCACCGCGGTGATCAGCGCACCGGCGAAGAACACCACGCTGGCGTAGTAGACCCAGACCAGCATGATCACCAGTGCGCCCATCGAGCCGTAGGCACTGCCGGGCGCGGTATTGGCCAGGTACAGGCCGATCGCGTAGCGGCCAAAGGTGAACAGCGCCGAGGTGATGGCGCCGCCGAGAAAGGCCTGGCGCCAGTCGACCGGGCGGTCGGGCAGGTAGTGGTAGAGGAAGGCAAAGCCCAGCGCGTACAGCAGCAGCGTCGTGGTGTAGCCCACCGCCGGCAGCAACGAGGGCAATTGAGCGAAGACCACCTGCAGCGCGGTGGTGGCGACCATCGAGACGATCAGCAGAAAGCCCAGCGCCAGCACCACGCCGGCGGAGAACACGCGTTTCTTCAGCCAGCCGGCAAAGCCGTCAAAGCGGGTCGAATCGGTACGGAAAATCAGGTTCAGTGCCGCCTGCAGCTGCGCGAACACGACGGTGGCGCCGATCAACAGCAAAGCCAGGCTCCAGATCCCGGCCAGCGAGCCCAGATCGGGCTGGGCGCGGGCATTGGCGATCACGGTCTGCGCCACCGCGGCCACGCTGGGCCCGGCCAGCGACACGATCTGATCGATCAGCGCCTGCTGCGCGGGCGGATACAGCGAGGCGGTCAGCCACAACAGCAGTATCAGCAGCGGGGCCAGTGACAGCAGGGTGTAGAACGCCAGCGAGGCGGCCTGGGTCATCACATCGGTGTCGATGAAGCGACGTACCAATGCGGCCGGCAGGCTCTGCTGCAGCCGCTCCAGGCGGGATTTGAAGGTGTGCAAAGCGGGGCGGCTCGCTGGCATCGGTGGTCTCGGCTGAAGGCAGGGCGTTGTTCTAGCAAAACCGGGCGTGGGCCGGGATGAAACGAGGGTGCCGGGCGTGGTGTTGGGGATTGCGTGGCGTTGCCGCCGTAGGGGCGGGAAGGCAGGTTCCGGAGCGTGCTTCATGTTCCCTGCCGAGGGCTCCGGAGCGTTGTGCTGGCGGGTCTGCGGCAGTTGCGCAAACGACAAGGCCCGCGTTGGCGGGCCTTGTCGGGACAGCGCGGGCGGGCCGGTTCAGCCGGCAAAGGCCTGCTTGACCAGCTTGGACACCAGGCCCATATCGGCCTGGCCGGCCAGCTTGGGCTTGAGCACGCCCATCAGCTTGCCCATGTCGGCGGCGCTGCTGGCGCCGGTTTCGGCGATGGCGGCGGTGATGGCGGTCTGGATCTCGGCCTCGCCCATCTTCGCCGGCACGTAGCGCTCGATCACCCCGATCTCGTCGCGCTCGATGGCGGCAAGGTCTTCACGGTTGGCGGCTTCGAACTGGGTCACCGAGTCCTTGCGCTGCTTGACCATCTTGTCGAGCACGGCGATCACCGCGGCGTCGTCCAGCTCGATGCGCTCGTCCACTTCCCGCTGCTTGATGGCCGCGTTGATCAGGCGGATCACGCCCAGGGAGTGCTTGTCGCCGGCCTTCATGGCGGCTTTCATGTCATCGGTCAGCTGTTGCTTCAGGCTCATGGATCACCTCGTTGCGGGATCGGGAATACGGTGAGGCGCTGGGAATAGTCAAGCGCCGCGAACGCGAAAAGCCGGCCACGCTTGCGCGTGCCGGCTTTTACTCCAGGACGGAAGGCCAGAGCCCCCCGTTCAGGAGTCACGTACGATCAGTACAGCCGCTGACGCTTGGTAACGTCACGCGAGGAACGACGCAGCTGGCGCTTCACGGCAGCAGCAGCCTTGCGCTTGCGTTCCTGGGTCGGCTTTTCATAGAACTCGCGCTTGCGGGTTTCGGCCAGCACACCGGCCTTTTCGCAAGTGCGCTTGAAGCGGCGGAGAGCAAACTCGAAGGGCTCGTTCTCGCGGACTTTAACGCTGGGCATGGAATCTCCGGGACACAATGAAACCGGGTCACGCCCGGCGAGCCGCGCATTATATCGGCTTTGGCGAGCCATGCAAGAGGGCAGGGCCAAGCAGGTCATCCGCCTACGCGCGGCCAGTGGCTGCAAGCCCGCCACTGCAAGGCTGCGGGCGGATCTTGATGCATCGCCAAGACCTCCGCGCAGGTCCACAATAGTGGCATGAAAGTTCTCGGTATTGAATCATCCTGCGATGAGACCGGCGTGGCGGTGTACGACACCGGCCTGTCCGGTGCGGCGGCGCTGCGCGCCCATGCGGTCTACAGCCAGATCGCGCTGCACGCTGAATACGGTGGAGTGGTGCCGGAGCTGGCCAGCCGCGACCACGTCCGCAAGACCCTGCCGCTGATCCGGCAGACCCTGGACGAGGCCGGCATCGCCATGTCCGAGATCGACGGGGTGGCCTACACGGCTGGGCCCGGTCTGGTCGGCGCGCTGCTGGTGGGTGCCGGGGTGGCACGCGCGCTGGCCTGGGGACTGGACGTGCCGGCCATCGGCGTACACCACATGGAAGGGCACCTGCTGGCGCCGCTGATGGAGGATGATCCGCCGGAGCCGCCGTTCGTGGCGCTGCTGGTGTCCGGTGGCCATACCCAGCTGATCGCGGTCGACGCGATCGGCAGGTACCGCCTGCTCGGCGAAACCCTGGACGATGCCGCCGGTGAGGCCTTCGACAAGACCGCCAAATTGATGGGTCTGCCGTATCCGGGCGGGCCGCAGCTGGCCCGGCTGGCCGAGACCGGTACGCCCGGGCGTTACAAGTTCGCCCGTCCGATGACCGATCGCCCGGGGCTGGATTTCAGTTTTTCCGGTCTCAAGACCCAGGTGTTGCTGGCCTGGCGCGACAGTGACCAGAGTGAGCAGACCCGTGCCGACATCGCGCGTGGTTTCGAGGATGCGGTGGTCGACACGCTGGCCATCAAGTGCGGACGTGCGCTGGATGCGGCCGGCTGCGATGTGCTGGTGGTCGCTGGCGGTGTCGGCGCCAACAAGCGGTTGCGCGCCAAGCTGCAGGATGCGGCGCAGCGCCGTGGCGGCCGGGTGTGTTTCCCGCGTCCGGCGCTGTGCACCGACAACGGCGCGATGATCGCCTTTGCCGGTGCCCTGCGCCTGCAGGCCGGCCAGCACAGTCCGGCCGAGATCAAGGTCACTCCGCGCTGGGATATGGCCACGCTGCCGCCGCTGCACGCCGGCACCTGAGCAACGCTGCGGCACAGATGGCCGCCTTCCCGATGAAGGCGGCCAATGGGCACGAAAACCCGCGTATTTGGCCAAGTGCCGTCAGCATCCACCGCAGACTCAGCAAGCTGCCGTTACCATGGCCATTCATTCACTGCGACGGATGCAATGGACAAGGTATTCATCGAAGGGCTGGAAATCGACGCCCTGATCGGCATCTACGACTGGGAGCGGCGTATCCGCCAGACGCTGGTGTTCGATCTGGAAATGGGCTTTGACAACCGCAAGCCTGCCGCCAGCGACGACATCGTCGACACGCTCAACTACAAGGCTGTGAGCAAGCGCCTGATGGAGTTCGTGCGCGCCTCCGATTTCGGCCTGGTGGAAACACTGGCCGAGCGTTGCGCGCAGATCGTGCTGGACGAGTTCAACGTGCACTGGCTGCGGTTGAAGCTGAGCAAGCCCGGTGCGGTGCGTGGCGCTCGCGCGGTCGGGGTGATCATCGAGCGCACGCGCGCGGCGGACTGAAATCCCGCCTGACTTTGCCACGTCCGGCGGTGGGCCGGGCGCGGCAGCGGCACGCCCTCCTTCTGATCGCCACCCGCGACGGCCCGGCCCATCCGCGGCGGGGGCTGGAGGTGCGTTGCTGCAATCCCAACAAGAGGAACAACACGCGATGGCGGTAATCGGAATCCGTTGGCTGGACCAGTTGGAAAACCTGCTGGCGCCGTATCCCATGGCCTATCCGGCGGTGGTGCTGGTGGCCCTGCTGCTTCTGGCCTGGCTGGCCAACTTTCTCACCAAGCACATCCTGCTGCGTGGTCTGCGCAAGGTGATCGAGCGCTTCTCCGGCCCGCAGCACAGCGCCCATCACTCGCTGCGGGTGGTCGCCCGCCTGGCCAATATCGTGCCTTCGGTGGTGATTGCCGTCGGCCTGGCGATCGTGCCGGAACTGCCACCGGGACTGGTCAAGGGCCTGCAGGCCCTGGCGCACTCGTGGACCGTGCTGACCATCGCGTTGGCGGTGTCGCATGCCCTGGATGCGTTCAACGCGTTCTACGAGCGCCGCGCCGATGCGCGCAACAAGCCGATCAAGGGCTTTCTGCAGGTGGCCAAGATCGTGGTGTTCGTGTTGGCCGGGCTGTCGATCGTGGCCACGCTGGCGGGAGTGAAGCTGCTGCACGTGATCACCGGCCTGGGCGCGGCCACGGCGGTGTTCATGCTGATCTTCCAGGACACCATCCTGTCGCTGGTGGCCAGCGTGCAGATCAGCGGCGATGGCCGGGTTCGGATCGGCGACTGGATCGAGATGCCCAGCCAGAACGCCGATGGCGACGTGATCGACATCGCCCTGCACACCGTCACCGTGCAGAACTTCGACAAGACCGTCACCACCATCCCGACCAAGAAGCTGGTCACCGAGTCGTTCAAGAACTGGCGCGGGATGCAGGAGTCGGGCGGGCGCCGGATCAAGCGTTCGCTGTATCTGGACCAGCACAGCGTGCGGTTTCTCGATGCGCCGGGGCTGGAGCGGCTGGGCCAGTTCCACCTGCTCGACGACTACCTGGCCAGCAAGCAGCAGGAGCTGGGGCAGTGGAACGCGCAACTGGCCGCGCAGCACCCGGAGCCGGTCAACGCGCGCCGCTTGACCAACCTGGGCACGTTCCGCGCGTATATCGAGCGCTATCTGCGCAGCCATCCGGACATCAGGCAGGACATGACGCTGCTGGTCCGCCAGCTGGCGCCCACCCCGCAGGGTCTGCCGCTGGAGATCTACTGCTTTGCGCCCACCGAGTGGGCAACCTACGAACGTACCCAGTCCGATGTGTTCGACCACCTGCTGGCGATCCTGCCGGAGTTCGGTCTGCGGGTGTTCCAGGAGTCCAGCGACGCGATGTTGATGAGTGTGCGTGAGCAGCGCATAGCGCCGCGGGACTGAACAAGGCCGGTGTCGCCAGGCCGGCCGGTGGCCTGCAGGTCCGCGCTGGCCCGGCGCTTAACATGCGCGGCGCTAGAATCCGCGCTTTGCAGCTGTCTTGCCCAAAGGACTTCCGGTGGCCTCGGACCGTATCGAATCGCTGATCGCGCGCATGACCGTGGAGGAAAAGGTCGGGCAGCTGGGGGTGTTCGCCGACATGGTCCGTCCGTTCGCGCCGGACGTGAACCCGGAGGCGAACGTGCGCAACGCCGAGCAGGTGCTCGAGCAGGTGCGCGCCGGCCGGGTCGGCTCGCTGTTCAACGGTGTCGGCGTTGAAGCCGGGCGCCGCATCCAGCAGGTCGCGGTGGAGCAGAGCCGGCTCGGCATTCCGGTGATCCTGGCCGCCGACGTGATCCACGGCATGCGCACGGTGTTTCCGATCCCGCTGGGCGAAGCGGCCAGCTTCGAACCGGAGCTGGCCCGCCGCACCGCCCGCGCCACGGCGGTCGAAGCCACAGCGGCAGGTATCCACTGGACCTATGCGCCGGCAGTGGATATCGCCCGCGACCAGCGCTGGGGCCGCGGTGCCGAGGGCGCGGGCGAGGATGTGGTGCTGGGCTGCGCCTTCGCCGCGGCGCGGGTGCGCGGCTTCCAGGGCGAGGACCTGCGGGCGGATGACGCACTGCTGGCCACGCCCAAGCATTTTGCCGCCTACGGCGCGGTGGCGGGCGGCATGGAATACGCGCAGGTGGATATCTCGCCGCAGACCCTGCGCGATGTGCACCTGCCGCCGTTCAAGGCGGCGTTCGACGCAGGCGCGCTGGCGGTCATGAGTGCGTTCAACGACATCAATGGCGTGCCGGCCAGCGCCAACCACGCGTTGCTGACGGGTATTTTGCGGCAGGAGTGGGGGTTTCCCGGAGTGGTGGTGTCCGATTACACCGCCGACATGGAACTGGTTGCGCACGGCTACGCCGCCGATGAGCGCGATGCCACCGCCAAGGCGTTTCTGGCCGGGCTCGACCTGAGCATGCAGAGCGGCTTCTATGCCGAACACCTGCCGGCGCTGGTCGAAAGCGGGCAGGTGCCGATGGCGCTGCTGGATGAATCGGTGCGGCGGATGCTGCAGCTGAAAGAAGCCATTGGCCTGTTCGATGATCCGTACCGCTCGCTGGACCCGCTGCGCGAAGCCGATGGTTCCCCCGTCGCCGCCCACGACGCGCTGTCGCGCGAGGCAGCGCGGCGTTCGATCGTGCTGCTGAAAAATGACCGCGGCCTGCTGCCGCTGCGCACGCGCGGGCAGAAGATCGCGCTGATCGGCCCGTTCGGTCCGGACCGCGACAACATTGAAGGCTGCTGGACGCTGTTCGGCGACAAGACGCGCTATGTGCCGTTGGACAGCGGGCTGCGGGCGCAGCTCGAAGACCCTGCGTCGCTGGAAGTCGTGGCCGGTTGTGCGCTGGAGGCCCCGTTGCCCGGCGGCATCGAGCAGGCGGTGGCCGCGGCCCTGCGCACCGACGTGGTGGTACTGGCGCTGGGCGAGCCGCAGCAGTACAGCGGCGAGGCGCAGTCGCGGGTGGAGATCACCTTGCCGCCGGCGCAGCAGGCGCTGGCCGAGGCGGTGGCGATGACCGGCAAGCCGCTGGTGGTGCTGCTGCGCAACGGCCGCGCACTGGCGCTGCAGGGCGCGGTCCGCGATGCGCAGGCGATCGCGGTGAGCTGGTATCTGGGGACGCAGACCGGGCATGCGGTGGCCGATGTGCTGTTTGGCCGCTACAACCCCTCGGCGCGTTTGCCGGTCAGTTTTCCGCAGGTCTCCGGACAGCAGCCGTTCTACTACAACCACCCCCGGACCGGTCGCCCGGAACTGCCGAGCATGTCCGAGTTCAAGGCGCGCTGGCGCGAAATTCCCAATGCACCGCTGTATGCCTTCGGCCATGGCCTCAGTTACACCACCTTCGCCTACGGTTCGCCGCAGTTGAGTGCGCCGCAGCTGGAGTGGAATGGCCAATTGCGGATCACCACCCGGGTCACCAATACCGGCAGCGTGGCCGGCGAGGAAGTGGTGCAGCTGTATGTGCATGACCGCGTCGCCAGCCGCGTGCGCCCGGTGCGCGAGTTGAAGGCGTTCACCAAGATCGCGCTGGCGCCGGGCCAGTCGCAGTCGGTGACGTTCCACCTGGACCGCCAGCAACTGGCGTTCACCGGTGTGGATGGCCAGTTCCGTGCCGAATCGGGATTGTTCGATGTGTGGGTATGCGCCTCCTCCGTCAGTGGCGAGGCGGTGACGTTCGAGCTGCTGGCGCCGCCCTGAGGCGGCAATCCAGGCCGTGACGCATGCGCCACCGGACCGGCGGCGCATGCGCAGGCGGCTCAGCCGGCCTTGGGCGTGAGTTTGAGCAGCCGGCCGCCCTGGCCATCCTTCTGATCTTCCAGCAGCCAGATGGCGCCGTCCGGGCCCTGCTCCACTTCGCGGATCCGCTGGCCCATGTCGAAGCGTTCGGCTTCGCGGGCCTTCTCGCCATCAAAGGCCACCCGCACCAGCGACTTGGACGAGAGCCCGCCGATGAAGCCGCTGCCCTGCCACTGCGGGAACAGCGCACCGTTGTAGATGATGAAACCGGCCGGTGAGATCACCTGCCGCCAGGTCACTACCGGGGCGATGAATTCCGGGCGGGTGTCATGGTCGGGAATATCGCGACCGTCGTAGTGGTCGCCGTTGGAGACGATGGGATAGCCATAGTTGCCGCCGCGCTGGATCAGGTTCAGCTCATCACCGCCCCTGGGGCCCATCTCGTGTTCCCACAGTCTGCCGTTGGCATCGAATGCCAGGCCCAGCGCATTGCGATGGCCCAGTGACCATACCTGGTCGGCCGGCGCGCCCTGGGCCACGAACGGATTGTCCGCGGGAATGCCGCCATCGTCATTGAGGCGGATGATCTTGCCCAGATTGGCCTTCATGTCCTGGGCCGGATCGAACTTCTGCCGTTCGCTGGAGCTGATCCACAACTTGCCATCCGGACCAAACGCCAGACGATGGCCGTAGTGGCCGCCGCCACTGACTTTCGGGGTCTGTCGCCAGACAACCTGCGCCTCGCGCAGTTGTCCGCCGCCGTCGGCATCGAGCACCAGTTTGGCGCGTGCCACCGCCGCGCCGCGGGTGTCGCCATCGCCTTCCTCGGCGTAGCTGTAGTAGACCAGCCCGTTGCCGGCGAACTGCGGATGCGCGACCACATCGCCGAAACCGCCCTGGCCGCCATAGGCCACGGCCGGTGTGCCGCTCACCACGCCGCGGTTGCCGCTGGCAGGGTCGAAATGGATCAGCTTGCCGCCCTTCTCGGTGATGAGCAGGCTGCCGTCAGGCAGGAACGTCATTGCCCACGGCTCGCGGAAGCGGGCGACGTCGGTGACGGCGAAGGGCCAGTGCGCGGCTTTCACCGCCGTGTCCGCAGCGGGATCGGGTGCGGCGGCGCAGGCGCTGGTGAACAGGATCGGTGCCAGAGCCAGGGTCATGGCCAGCAGCGTGGAACGGGGCATGGGGATCTCCAGTGGCGGGAAGCGATGTCCAGGGGCGTGTTGTACCGCATGTCGGGGCGCCGTGTCGGCGCCCCGCCTCGCTCAGCTTTCCGCGGCCGCTTGGGGATCTGCTGGCGTGTGCCTGGCGACGATGCCGGTGGCAGTGACGCCGCCGGTGGCGTTGCCGATGGTGCAGAACACATCGGGGATGGTGTCTACCGCCAGCAGCACGCCCAGCGGTTCCACCGGCAGCCCCAGGCTCTGGGTGATGGGCAGGTTGTTGGTCATGAAATTGGCCTGGCCGGGCAGGCCGGTGGAGCCCATGCTGATCGCCGCGGCCAGCAGCACCGCCACGGCGTACTGCGAGGCGTGCACGTCGATGCCATACAGCCAGGCGATGAAACTGGCCACGGCGATGTACTGCGCCGGGCTGGTGATGCGGAACAGCGACACCGCCATCGGCAGCACCAGCGAGGTGAGCCCGGCCGGATAGCCCAGCCGGTTGCGCGCGCTGTCGATCATGGCCGGCAGCGAGGCCAGTGACGACTGCGTGCTGCCGGCAATCACCTGCACCGGCACCAGCGCACGGGCAAAGCGGCCGAACGGCTCGCCGGCGGCGAAGCGGGCCACCACGTACAGCAGCAGGGTGATCAGGATGTAGATCACGCACATCAGCACGATGTAGTAGCCCAGCACGCCGAGGATGCTCATGCCCACTTCGGCGCAGACCACGAACACCAGCGCGAACACGCCGACCGGTGCGGCCCACAGCACCCAGCGCACGATGGTGATCATGGTGTCGGCGATGATGCGGATGATGTCCAGGATGCGGTCGCGGCGCTCCGGTTCCTGGCGGCTCAATGCAAAGCCGAAGAACATCGCAAAGGCCACCAGCGGCAGCATCGCGCTGGAGGCGGCCGCCGCCAGCGCGTTGCTGGGGATCAAGGAGCTGATCCACTGCGCGGCGCTGGGCGGGGTGGCCGTAGTGGTGGGCGAACGCAGCGCGTCGCGGAAGGCCTGGATGTTGTCGGCATCGCGCGGCAGCAGATCCAGCAACGCCGGCGTGATGACCGCGGAGAACGCGGCCGAGCCCACCAGCAGGACCAGGAACACGATGATCGCGTTGCGCGCGGTACGGCCGGAGGCGGCGGCATTGCTGGCGGTGTTGACGCCGACGATCACCAGTGCGGTGACCAGCGGCACCACGGTCATCTGCAGGGCGTTGAGCCACAGCCGGCCGATCGGGCGCAGCACATCGGCAATCCGCAGTGCCAGTGCCGGGTCATAGGCGGTCAGCGACAGACCCACGATTGCGGCGATCAGCAGCGCGATCAGCACCTTGACCGGGGCCGAGAGGGTGAAGCGGCGTGCGGGCGTGCTCAATGTGCGGTCTCCACCAGCGCCGGCAGGCCCCAGCTGGACTGCAGGCGCCCGTATTCGGCGTGCGGCAACAGCACAAACAGTGGGGTGGCGTCAGGCGTGAGCCAGGCCAGAAGATCGCTCATCTGCCGGGGTGCCATCGCGGTGCAGCCGGCGGTGGCTTCGCCCGGGGTGCGCCACAGGTGCGCGAAGATACAGCTGCCCTGTCCGGCCACGTTGCCCGGGTTGTGCTCGATGACGAAACCTTCGCGGTAGCGCACATCGCCGTTGTTGTGCAGGTCCAGGCGCATCGCCTCGGTGGAGCCTTTCACCGCCCCGGTGCCGACCTTGGCGGCATCGACGATGCGGTTGTACAGCGGCGAAGCCGGCACATCCATGCAGTAACTGGTGGCCAGCATCGGCTGGTAGGGCAGTGCGGTGCCGAGATGACCGGCATAACCGAACGCCGGGCCGATGGTGAAGATGCCGGCCGGGCTGCGGCCGTCGCCCTCGCGCTTCTGCGGGCCGCCGTTCTGTGGCGGATGCAGGCCGATACCCCAGGCGCTGCCGCTGCTGCCCAGGGCCACCTCGAAACCGGTGCCGTGCGCCTGCCAGCCGTTCTCCGTGCGCTCGAATGCCTGCAACTGGCCGGAGGATGCTTCCCATGAGGGGGCGGTGACCACGATCAGCTGGCGGGCGTTGTCCAGCGGCGTGGCACTGGCGTTCGATGCAAGTCCCACGCAGGCCAGCGCGGACAGCAGCCACCGGGTAGTGGAACGGAACAGAAAAGACATGGCGGCGGCTCCGGTCATCAGTTGTCGATCAGTTGCTGGATGCGTTCCTGGTTCAATGCCAGCTGCCGCTGGCGGTCCGGATTGGACTGGCACAGCAGCACGAACACGAAATCCAGCAGGTACTGCAGCGAGCAACGGTACAGCAGCTGCGCGATCTGCGGCTGCGGGTCGTGCGCGCAGATCGCCAGCGCCGCATCGGCATGCGCGCGCAGCGGGTTGGCGGTATGGCGGGTGATCGACACCACCTTGCCGCCGACCTCCTGGAACTGGCGCGACAGTTGCCACAGCTGCGGCAGCTTGCCGAACTCGGAGAACACCAGCATCACATCGCCCGCGCGCGCGGCCGACAGATTGGCGGTCATCAAAATCGGATCGGCGTGCTGCACGGTGAGGATGCCCAGCAGCGACAGCCGCATCGCGAACTCGCGCGCGTACAGGCCGTCGTCGCCCAGACCATAGATGAAGACCTTCGGTGCGGTATCGATCAGTGCGATCACCGCTTCCACATCGGCCTGCGGATTGGCCGCCATGGTTTCCTCTTCGGCGCCGGCCTTGGCGCGGCGCAGGGTCTCGGCCGCCAGCAGATAGCCGCCGGCCTGCTCCTCGGGCGGCCAGCGCGTGCTCTCGCCGTTGCCGGCCGCCGCCACCGCGGCACCGACCGAATACTTCAGGTCCGGGTAGCCCTTGAAGCCCAGCTTCTGGCTGAACTTGACCACGCTGGACTGGCTGATATCCAGCGCATTGGCCAGCTGCTGCGAGGAGTAGTCGCGCAGCAGGTGGGCGTTGTCGAGGATGAAATCGGCGATGCGACGTTCGATCGCCGACATGTGTTCGCGTTCTGCGCGGATTTTCAGCAGCGGGGCCATGAGCGATCGGCGGTTGGGCTGGGGGCGACTCTACGGGATTGCGGCCGGCCGTGGCGCCTCATGGCGATGAGGGGAACGCCGCCGCGGGCAGACCGTGGTCCGCAGACGGCAGCGGCAACCGGAGAGAGAACGGTTGCCGCTGCCATCGCGATCATGCGGCGATCATCTCCAGGCCGCGCACTTCGATGATGCCCAGGCCGGGCGCATTGGTGATGCTGATCTCCGATTCGTTGAAGATCACCCCGCCTTCGACCGGATTGAACTGGCTCAGCGACGGACCATCCAGATCGACCTTGCTGATCGCACCGGACTTGGCCACCGCCAGGTGCACGGCGGCGGCAACGCTGATGCTCGATTCGAGCATGCAGCCGATCATGCACGGCACGCCGTACAGCGCGGCGATGTCGGCGATCTTGATCGCGTTGGAGATGCCGCCGGTCTTCATCAGCTTGATGTTGATGATGTCCGCGGCGCCCTGCTGGATCAGGTCGAACACCTGGTGCGGGCTGAACACGCTCTCATCGGCCATCACCGGCGTGTTGACCCGCTCGGTGACGTACTTCATGCCGGCGATGTCGTTGGCCTTGACCGGTTGCTCGAGCAGTTCCAGCACCACGCCGGCGTTCTCCAGCGCGTTCATCGCGTACACCGCCTGCTTGGCGGTCCAGCCCTGGTTGGCATCCAGGCGCAGCAGGGCGCGACCTTCGACCGCGGCGTGGATCGCCTTGACCCGCTCGATGTCCAGGCCGATGTCCTTGCCGACCTTGATCTTCAGCGATTCGAAGCCGCGGTCCAGTGCCGACAGCGAGTCGGCCACCATCTTGTCGATGTAGTCCACGCTGATGGTGATGTCGGTGGTGATCACCGGGTCGCCGCCGCCCAGCATCTGGTACAGCGGCGCGCCGTGCAGCTGCGCCCACAGGTCGTAGATGGCGATTTCCACCGCCGCCTTGGCGCTGGTGTTGCGTTCCAGCGAGGACTGGATCAGGCCACAGATCCGGTTGAGGTTGCCGATGTCCTCGCCGATCAGGCGCGGCTTGATGAAGCTGTTGATGGCTTCGATGATCGAGCCGTGGGTGTCGCCGGTGATCACCGCCGTGGCCGGGGCCTCGCCGTAGCCGGTATGGCCGGTGTCGGTGCGCACCAGAACCACCACATCCTCCACCGATTCCACGGTGCGCAATGCGGTCTTGAACGGTGTTTTCAGTGGCACGCGGAGCATGCCCAGTTCGATGTCGGTGATCTTCATTTGGTGTCTTGCGGGCGGATGCGCTGGATGTTGGTGATGCGGTCGATATAGCTGGCGGTGTCGCTGGCCATCATCGGCTGCAGCGGGGTCACCGAGACGCCGTTGAGGCTGGCGTGCACGCGCTTGCCGTCGGCGCCGTACCAGCTGCCACCGGAGGTGTCGTGGATCACCCAGGTCAGGCCATTGGCGTCGCCCAGCATCATCATCACGTGGCCGGGGATGTAGACCAGGTCGCCGACCTGCAGCCCGGCGATCGCATCACTGCGCTTGGCCTTGCTGTCCTTGTCGGTGAAAGGAACGCGGTTCAAGGCCGGGCTGATCGCCTGCGCGCTGGTGTTGCGCGGCAGCAGCACGCCGAAGCTGCGGTAGATCTCCGAGACGAAGCCGCTGCAGTCGCGGGTGTCGTAGGAATGGCCCCAGCCGTAGCGCTCGCCGAGAAATTTGAACGCCTGGGTGATCAGGTTGGCCTGGGTCAGCGGCAGGTAGTCGTCGGAAGACTCTTGCGAACGCGGCAGCAGCGCCGGTGCGAAGCCGAGACTGCCATCGTCGTTGCGCACCGGCAGCTGGATCACATGGCCGGCATGGGCCTGCTGGCCGTTGACCGGCTCCATCGCCGGCCAGTCGGCCAGCACCGGCACGCGCAGGCCCATCTCCAGCTGCAGGTTGGACACACGCGGTTCCTCCGGTGTGTGTGCGGTGAAGGCCTTGCCCGCGGTGATCACCCGGTACGGCCCTTGCGCGCCGTAACCGAACACCTGCCCGGCGCTGCCGATCCCGATGAAACGCTTCTCCATCCATGCCGCGTAGCGTTCGCTGGCGACGAACACCCATTGGCCGTCGGCGCTTTCATGCAGCACCGCCACCGCGTCGCCGGGGAACAGCGCCGACTCCTGGAAACGGTCGATGTCGGTGTCGCCCTGGCTGCTGAACACCCGCAGCGCCGTGGGGAAAGCACGCAGCGCGGCGCGGTGCACCACCAGCCCGTACTGGATCGGGCGGCTGGCCGGAATGCGCTCCAGCGCCAGGTTGTCGCTGATCGCGCGCAGCTGGTCGGCGCCGACCCGCTTGCCCTGCACGTCGTACAGCGGGCGGGTTGGCAGGCGGGAGATGCCGTCGATGTGCTCGCGCACCAGTACTTCCGGCAGTGTCGCCGGCAGGGCGCGCAGGTCGATGATCGAAGTGTCGAGCTGGCGCATGCGCGCGTTCTGCGCGGCGATGGCGGCGCGGTCCAGGATCAGCTTGTCGGCATCGGGCAGTTGGGCGATCCACGGCTGCGGCGCCAGCAGGCGTTCCTCCAGTCCGATGATGCCGGCGTAGGCGGGTGCCTGCGCGGCCGGCTTGGGCGGTGACAGGGTCAGCGCGAACGCCGGTCCGGCGCACAGCGCCGTGGCAAGAATCAGGGCCCGGGTCAGCGGGGCGAGGCGTCGGTGCAACAGCTGCGCCGGAATGGTGGTCATTGGAGCGTTCCCCTCTGATGGTGCCTTGGAATATTTATTCCTTTCGCCAATTAAAGCAAGAATAAATTATTGACCGGCTGTCGGGTGCGTGGTACACAGCCGTCACCACCCTGCACCAGAGAAGTGTTGCCGTGGATCCAGCCATTCGCCAAATCTTCATCCCGTTGCTTCCCGCCAATCGATGTCCGGGCGGTGCGTTGCCGGGCCTGACGGTCGGCATGTCGGAGGGAGCGACAGGCGAGCCGGGCGAGGGTGGGCAACGCGGTCGCCTGCTGGCGCGCCGGGACAGGCAGCCTTTCCGTTTCGATCAGGGGAACTCCCACTGCCAGTGACCGGCTGTGCCACGGGCAGCGGCATAACAAGTTGTTTTGCGCGGTACTTTCAATATCTGCAGGAGAGAGCAGGGGATGAACACGAAAATGTTGAAGAAAGCGGCTTTGGCGGTTGCGCTGGGCGCGTGCCTGGGGGCGTTGGCGCCGAGCGCGATGGCACAGAGTGCCACCGGTGCGATCGCCGGCCGGGCAAGTTCCGGTGACCAGATCACCATCACCAACAAGGCCACCGGTCTGACCCGTACCGTGACCGTCGGCGCCGATGGTGCCTACCGCCTGAGCCAGCTGCCGGTCGGCGACTACAGCCTGCAGGTCAAGCGTGATGGCGAGACCGACAAGGAACCGCTGGGCGTGAACGTGTCGCTGGGCGGCACCACCACGGTCAACCTCGGTGGCGCCACCGCCGGCGGCGCGGTGACTCTGGATTCGGTGCAGGTGCTTGGTTCGCGCATCGTCAACCGCGTGGACGTGTACTCGACCGAGTCCTCATTCAACATCAACCGCGAAGAGCTTTCGCGCATGCCGGTGGACCAGAGCGTGGCCGCGGTCGCGTTGCTGGCGCCGGGCGTGGTGAGCTCGGGCTCAAGCTTCGGCGGCTTGAGCTTCGGCGGCTCCTCCGTCGCCGAGAACGTGGCCTACATCAACGGGCTGAACGTCACCGACCCCTATCGTCGCCAGGGCTTCTCGACGGTGCCCTTCAATTTCTACGAAGAGTTCCAGATCAAGACCGGAGGCTACTCGGCCGAGTTCGGCCGCAGCACCGGTGGCGTCATCAACGCCATCACCCGTTCCGGCAGCAACGAGTTCAAGGGCGGCGTCGAAGTCACCATGGAGCCCTCGGCATGGGCTTCGGCGAAGAAGGACCATTTCCATAGCGACGGCACCATCGACGAGCGCGACCGTACCAGCCGCGATCGCAGCCCGCTGACGAAGACCAATGTGTGGGCTTCCGGTCCGATCATGAAGGACAAGCTGTTCTTCTTCGCGATGTACGAGAACCGCGACAGCAAATCGCAGGACGTGGACACCACCGAGGCGTGGAAGACCAAGAGCAACAACGATTTCTGGGGCACCAAGCTCGACTGGTACATCAACGACAACAACCGCCTGGAGCTGCTGGCATTCTCGGACAAGGCCGATTCGGTCACCACCAGTTATGAGAACTACAACTGGGATACCAACATCTTCGGTGATTCCAGCGGCCAGAGCAGCGGTTCCTCCGGTGGCGACAACTGGTCGTTGACCTATACCGGCAGCCTCACCGACAACTTTGTCGCCAAGGCGATGTACGGCGTCAACAAGCGCAGTGCCATGAGCAACAGCCCGCTGGATGCCGAGTGCAGCATCATCACCCTGGCGTCCAGCTACACCAAGAAGTACGGCCCCAAGACCAACGAGGGCTGCCACCCGACCAATGCCGCCATCAGCAGCCGCGAGGACAAGCGAGAGGCGGCGCGCCTGGACTTCGAATGGACTTTGGGCGATCACCTGGTCCGCTTCGGCATGGACCAGGAGGTGATGGATTCGGACAGCTCGGTGGTCTATCCGGGCGACGGGTTCATGTACCAGGCACTGGTGGTGAACGCCGGTAGTTCGGTCAATGGCGTGGTGCTGCCCCCCGGCGTCACCGACATCATCGATGCGCGTTACAAGGTTACCGGCTCGCCGGTGAGCACCAAGGCGCAGGCGTTCTATGTGGAAGACAACTGGAATGTCACGCCGAACCTGCTGTTGAACCTTGGCGTGCGCTTTGACCAGTTCCACAACAAGCTGGCTTCCGGTGCGACCTTTGCCAAGAGCAAGTTCACCGACATGATCTCCCCGCGCCTGGGCTTCAGCTGGGACGTGAAGGGCGATGGCTCGATGAAGGTGTTTGGTAACGCCGGCCGCTACTACACCCCGCTCACCAACAAGATCGCCGACTACTTCGGTGGTGGTACCACCGACGAGCACACCTACTATGCGCTCAATGGCTGGGCACAGAAGCAAAGCTCGACCGGCAATACCTACCTGGTTCCAGTGCTCGGCCAGCAGATCGGCCCGGTGAACACCGATGGCAATGCCCCGGCACCGACGGATGTGCGCACGGCGGTGGCGCGTGACCTGAAGCAGGTCTTCCAGGACGAATACATCCTGGGCTTCCAGCAGGCGATCAACGAGGAGTGGTCCTACGGCGTGAACGCCACCTACCGCCGTATGACGCGTGCGGTGGAAGATGCGCGCATCAACCATGTGGAAGGCTGCGCCTGGTATTCCGGAGATTGGCCGATCATCAACCCGGGTGAAACCAATCAGCTGTGGTGCCCGGATACCGAGAGCTGGGTGACGCTGGATTCGTCCAAGGACGGCTACAAGGCCCTGGGCAGTGGCAACATCATGGGCTACAAGCGTCCCAAGCGTACCTACAAGGCGCTGGAGTTCCAGGTTGACCGTGCCTGGAATGACAAGTGGTCGTTCAATGCCAGCTACCTGCTGTCCAAGAGCGAGGGCAATATCGAAGGGCCGGTCAATTCGGATACCGGCTACAACGACACCAACCTGGTGCAGTACTACGATCACCCGGCCGTCAACGAGCGTTTCGGTGTCACCTTCAATGACGCCCGCCACCAGTTCAAGCTGCGCGGCACCTTCAAGCTCAATGAGCAATGGTCCTTCGGCAGCACGCTGTCGGCCCGCTCGGGCGGCCCGATCACCGCGTTCGGCGTGGTGTGGCCGGACGACAACCGCAATGCCGGTGGCCCGGGTGAATACAGTGGCGGTGGCTCCGGGTGGCTGTGCAAGGCCAACTGCTCGACCTGGGCGACCCGCGAGCTGGAGTATTCCGGACGCGGCGCCTTCGGCCGCATGCCCTGGGTGATCGATATGGGTGCCAGCGTGATGTGGACCTTGCCGGTGGAAGGCATCGACCTGAAGGCTCGCCTGTCGGTGTACAACCTGCTCAACCGGCAGACCGTGGTCAATGTGCACTCCCGCTACGAGAGCACCCCGGGGACAAAGATGCCTTACTTCGGCGAAGGCACCAATTGGCAGGCACCGCGCTATACGAATCTGGTGGTGACCTGGAACTTCTGAACCGGCCGCGTCCGTCAATGACGGTCCATCGGTTCTGAGATTCCCCTCCGGCGGCCCCGTGCAGTGGGGCCGCCTTTTTTCTGGAGCACTGCTTTGGAGCACGTTGTGGAAAAACATCGCCGGGACGGGTTGCCGGCCACGTTCGACCAGGTGGATCTGCCGGCGCTGGCCGCACGCGAAGGCACGCCGCTGTATGTGTACTCGGCCCCGGCGCTGCGCCAGCGCGTGCGGGCGCTGCGGCAGGCGCTGTCCGGCCTGAACGCCGGTATCCGCTATGCGGTCAAGGCCAATGGCAACGCGGCGGTGCTGCGCCTGCTGGCCGAGGAGGGCGCGGGGGCGGACATCGTTTCCGCCGGCGAGCTGGAACGCGCGCTGCGCGCGGGCATCGCCGCGGCCGATATCGTGTTCTCCGGGGTCGGCAAGTCCGATGCGGAGATCGTGCTGGCGCTGGAAGTGGGCATTGGCCGTTTCAACATCGAATCGCGGGCCGAGCTGGACAGCCTCCAGCGCATCGCCGCCGCGCGCGGGCTGATGGCCACCGCCGCGGTGCGGATCAATCCGGACGTGGACGCACAGACCCACGCCAAGATCTCCACCGGCAAGGCCGAGAACAAGTTCGGCGTTTCCATCGCCGAGGCCCGCGGCTGGTTCCAGGCGCGGGCGCAATGGCCGAATGTGCGCCTGGACGGGCTGCACATGCACATCGGCTCGCAACTGCTCAGCCTGGCGCCGGTACGCGAGGCACTGGCACGCATGGCCGCGTTCTGGAAAGAGCTGGAAGCGGCGGGCCATCCCATCGCCAGTATCGATGTCGGTGGCGGACTGGGCGTGCGTTACCGCGAAGGCGAACAGGCGCCGGATGCGCGCGAGTACGCCGCGGCGATCGCGCAGGCGCTGGCCGGCTTCGGCGGCCGCATCCTGGTCGAGCCGGGCCGCTGGCTGGTGGCCGAGGCCGGCTTGCTGCTCAGCCGCGTGCTGCTGGAAAAACACGGCCAGGAACGCCGCTTCCTGGTGCTGGACGCGGCAATGAACGACCTGCTGCGGCCAACGCTGTATGACGCCTGGCACGACATCGTGCGTATCGATGGCGGGCAGGCGTCGGTTCGCTACGACGTGGTCGGGCCGGTATGCGAGACCGGCGACACCTTCGCCACCGATCGCCTGCTGCCGCCCTGCGCGGCCGGCGAGCTGGTCGCGATCCTCGGCGCCGGTGCCTATGCCGCCTCGATGGGTTCGACCTACAACTCGCGGCCGCTGCCGGCCGAGGTGCTGGTGGACGGTGATCGCTATGCGCTGGTGCGGCGCCGGCAGACGCTGGACGAGCTGCTCGCGGCCGAACTGCCGGCCACCGAATGGAGGCGGACATGAGCGCGGGCGCTGTGGCATGCCGATCGCGCTGGGCGCGCGGCCTGCTGGCGCTGCTGCTGGTGGCCCTGGTCTCGGGCTGTGCGCATCACAATCCGCTCGCGCAGTGGGCACGCTCGCCCAACCACGACACGCGCCGGCCGGTGCTGGTGGTGCTGCACTACACCGCCGGCGAGACCGCCGAAGGCAGCCTGCGCACCCTGCAGACGGCCAACAGCAACGGGCCGGTCAGCGCGCACTACCTACTGGGCAAGGACGGCACGCTGTACCAGCTGGTCGATGAGCGCAAGCGCGCCTGGCACGCCGGCGGCGGGCGCTGGGGCGCGATCACCGATATCAATTCGGCCTCGATCGGTATCGAGATCGACAACGATGGCCGCTCGCCGTATCCGGAGGTGCAGATCGAACGGCTGATCGTGCTGCTGGACGATCTGACCACGCGCCTGGGCATCCCGCGCAGCCAGATCATCGGCCACCAGGATCTGGCACCGGGGCGCAAGATCGATCCGGGCCCGCTGTTCCCGTGGCGGCGCCTGTACCAGGCCGGATTCGGCATCTGGCCGGATCCGGCGGCCGGCGAGCCGCCAGCCGCGTTCGATGGCTGGCTGGCGCTGGCCGCGCTGGGCTATCCGCTGGAGGATCCGGCGGCGACGCTGCGCGCGTTCCGCCACCGCTTCCGCGGCATCGACAGCGACAGCGCGGTGCTGGAGGAGGAAGACCGCCGCATCCTGCATGCGCTGACCCGGCCGCTGTTGCCGGCCGCCGTGCCGGCGCCCTGATCCACGACCGAGGACCCTGACGATGCCGTTTACCGCCTGGCCGCGTATGGCCGCCCTGGCGCTCGCCTGCGGGCTGGCGCTTCCCTCTGCCGCCACCCCGGCGTCCTCGCCGGCACCGGTGGAGACGCTGGTCGAGCAGGCGATGGCGCACTACCGGCTGCCCGGTATCGCGGTCGGGGTGATCGAGGATGGCCGGATCGTGCAGGTCGTCACCCGCGGCGAGCAGGCCGCCGGTCTGGGGCCGCCGGTCGATGCCGACACGCTGTTCAAGATCGCCTCCAACACCAAGGCGATGACCGGCGCGGTGCTGGCGCGGCTGGTCCAGGCCGGCACGCTGCGCTGGGAAGACCCGGTGACGAAACATCTGCCCGGGTTCCGCATGTACGACCCGTGGGTGACCGCCAATCTGCAGGTGCGCGACCTGCTGATCCACAACAGCGGCCTGGGGCTGGGCGCCGGCGATTTGATGCTGTGGCCGGAGCCGAACCGCTTCAGCCGCCAGGACATCCTCGCCGGACTGGCCCACCTCAAGCCGGTGGGCAGCTTCCGTGCCGACTACGCCTACGACAACCTGCTGTATGTGGTCGCCGGTGAGGTCGCCGCGGCGGCGGCCGGCAAGCCGTATGCGACCCTGGTGCGCGAGGAGATCTTCCAGCCGCTGGGGCTGACGCGCTGCCAGGTGGGGCAATGGTCGGCCGCGGCGGTCGGCAATATCGCCCGGCCGCATTACCGCCAGGGCGCGCGCAATATCGCCGTGGACGCCGATCCGGACACCGTGGCTGACTTCCCGTCCGCCGCGGCCGGCGGCGTGCGCTGCAGCATCAACGACATGCTGCGCTGGATGCAGGTGCTGCTCGATCCGGCGCAGGCGCCGGGCTGGCTGGACGCCGCCCAGCGGCGCGCGCTGTGGACGGCGCACATGCCGATGCCGGTCGGCCAGCGCCTGCGCGACTGGGACAACACCCACTTCCACGCTTATGGCTACGGCTGGCGGCTGTCGGACATGGACGGCCAGTGGAAGGTCGCCCATACCGGCACGCTGTCGGGCATGTATTCCTCGCTGGCGCTGCTGCCGGACCGGCGCACCGGCGTGGTGATCCTGATCAACGGCGAGGGCGAGGCGGCCCGCACCGCGCTGATGCAGGCGCTGCTCAAGCGCTATACCGCCCCGCAGGAGGCCGGCGACGTGCTGCATTACGCCGGGCTGCTGGAGCGCGAGGCCGCGCAGCGGCGGTCGGCCGGCCAGGTGCGCCCGGTGCTGGCGCCGCCGGTGGTGGTGACGCCGGCGCAGGTCGGGGCCGATGCCGGGGTCTGGAGCGATCCGTGGTTCGGCCGGGTGACGCTGTGCCCCGGCGAAGGCGGGATGCTGTGGGTGTCGGACAAGTCGCCGGCCATGCGCGCGCGGCTGGTGCAGTCCGGTGGGCGGCGCTGGCTGCAGTGGCTGGCGCTGGGCGAAGACGCCGAGGCCTGGCTGGAGTTCTCCGGTGCCGGCACGCAGCGGCGCATGCAGCTGCGCGCGATCGATCCGGACATCGACTTCAGCTACGACTTCCAGGACCTGGAGTTCCGCCGGCTGGGGGATTGCCCCTGAGCGGGCGGGCGGCGCCGGGCAGGCACCCGGCGAATCGCCTGCTGCGGCGCACAAAAATATTTTATTTTTCTGCACCCCCAAGCTTGGGAATACTTTATTGACCGTTTGATTCAGGTCATGTTAAACAACTGTAAATCCGTGCTGTCCGTCAAGCCGCGCCGGTATTGAACGGAACGCAAGCGTCCACGCAGGCACCAGCAGCAGCCGGCCGCGGGGGCGGCAGGAGCAGGCGGGCGCCGGTCGGGCCCGGGTAGTTGCAGGTCGGGGCTGACAGGGAGGCACCCCGGGCAGTGCAACCAGGGAAGGAGGGAGACGTCCCGGGGAGGGACGTCCCTGTGATGCGTTGGCGGCCTTGTTGCCGCCATTGCAGGAGGGAGCGGTGCACGGTCGTCCTGTTTCCGGAAACGGGCGGGCAGTGGACCGGGCCGCTTCCAGAGCACCCACCGTAATGCGCCCTTTGGAGAGAAAGAGAGCATGCCCGCCTTGTCCCGTCCCGCACGTCGTCACCACCTCAGCGCCGCAGTGCTGCTTGCACTGGGCAGCCCGCTGGCCGCCTTCGCCCAGACCTCGCCGGCCACGGCTGCGGCCGGCTCGCCCGAGGCCCGCACCCTGGACCGCGTCTCGGTCACCGGTTCGCGTATCCAGCGCACCGACGTGGAGGCCGCGCTGCCGGTCACCATCATCCAGAAGGCCGAGATCGAGGCGCAGGGCATCACCTCGGCCGAACAGCTGCTGCAGCAGCTGAACATCGCCAGCAGCGGTCCGGACAGCCTGGCCGCCAACAGCGGCGTCGCCCCACCCGGAACCCGCGGCAACAACGGCGTGTCCGGCGCCAACCTGCGCGGCCAGGGCGCCGACGCGACGCTGGTGCTGCTCAACGGCCGCCGGGTCGCCGCCCATGGCCTGGCCGGCCAGGTGGTGGATCTGAACTCGATTCCCTTCGCCGCGATCGAGCGGGTGGAAGTGCTGCGCGATGGCGCCTCGGCGGTGTACGGCACCGACGCCATCGGCGGGGTGATCAACTTCATCACCCGCACCAACTACCAGGGGATCACCCTGACCTCCGGCGCCGACGTCACCCAGGAAGGCGGCGGCAACATCTACCACGCCAGCCTGCTCGGTGGCTGGGGTGATCTGGACAGCGACCGCTGGAACGTCTGGGCCGCGGTCAACGCCAAGAAGAACAAGATCCTGCGCGGCAACCAGCGCGATTTCGTCAACAGCTTCCAGCCCGAGCGCGGGCTGTCGCCGGACACGCGTGGCACCCCGTTCGCCAACATCGTCAGCGGCACCGGCAGCCTGATCGGCGGCGGCCTGCGCGACCCGGCCAGCGGCCTGACCAAGACCACGGTCAACACCTTGGATCTGCCCGGCGGTGCCGGCTGCGAGGCCGGCGGCGACATGATGGGCCCGTACGACGACAAGATCTGGGCCAGCCCCGGCGCCAGCTTCGGCTGCGCCTGGGACTATGGCCGCGCGCGCACCATCCAGCAGCCGGTGGATACCGTGCAGGGTGTCGGCCGCGCCACCTTCCGGCTCGGCGACAGCCACGAGTTCTACGCCGAGCTGATGGGCTCGAAGGTGACCTCCAAGCGCCAGTTCGAGGCGCAGCAGATCACCACCAGCATCAATGCCAGCGCCACCCAGCTCGACGCCTACGAGCTCAACGCCAACACCCAGGCCACCTACGACGCGGTCTACAACCAGCTGCAGGGCTATTTCGGCAACCAGGCCAACCTGGTCTATGGCCGGCCGATCGCCTACCGCTGGCGCTGCGAGGTCTGCGGCCCGCGCCAGATCGAGACCAGCACCAAGGCCTACCGCCTGCTGTTCGGCATGACCGGCACGCTGGGCACGTGGGATTACGATGTCGGTCTGTCGCGCGCGCAGAGCAAGGCCGAATCGACCACCGCGGGCGGCTACTACTTCACTCCGCAGCTGAAGGCCGCGTTGAAGAGCGGCCTGCTCAATCCGTTCCTGATGCCCGGCCAGGCGCAGTCGCAGGCCGGCCGTGACGCGCTGGCCGCGGCCGATGCCAGCGGCCTGCAGATCTATGAGGGCACCTCGACCACCACCACCTTCGATGCCAGTTTCAGCGGCGGCCTCGGCTTCACGCTGTGGGGCGAGGACCAGGTGCAGGCCGCGGTGGGGGTGGACCTGCGTCGCGAGGAATACGAATTCGGCGGTCCGGCCGAATGGCTGGCCGGCAACGCCTATGTGTTCGGCGTGCCGGGCGATGCGGCCAACTACATGTCGCCCAAGCAGCGCAACGTGAAAGCGGCGTTTGCCGAGTTCAACCTGCCTGTGCTCGACAGCCTGGAGCTGAACCTGGCGGTGCGCCATGACCGTTATGACGGTTTCGGTGGCACCACCAATCCGAAGTACTCGCTGAAGTGGCAGCCGATCGACTGGCTGGTGTTCCGCGGTTCCTACAGCACCGGTTTCAAGGTGCCGGACTTCGCCAAGCTGTTCCGCGGCATCACCGAGACCCAGTACACCGGTCTGGACCTGGCCGATCCGGCGACCTGCCCGCGCGGCCAGTACAACCCGGACGTGGCCGCCTGCAGCGTGCAGATCCGCCCGGACATCATCACCGGCGGCAATCCGAACCTGAAGCCGGAAGAAGCCGAACAGCGCAGCATCGGCTTCGTGCTGGCGCCGTGGGATGCCTTCAACCTCAGCGTCGACTGGTGGGAGATCGAACGCACCAACACGATCCGTAGCGGTTTCAACCTGTCCACGATGACCGCGAACTACCCGCTGTATGCGTCCAACTTCATCCGTGACGCCAGCGGCACGATCATCGCGATCGACCAGCGCTTCATCAACACCGGTGGCACGCTGACCCGCGGTATCGAGCTGGACGCCAACCTGCGTGGCGAACTGGCCGGCGGTGCCTGGAACGTGCACCTCAACGGCAATTATCTGGACACCTTCAAGACCAAGACCTTCGACAACCTGCCCTACAGCGACAACCTGGTCGGCGAGTACGAGCGCTACTTCAACCTGCCGATCAAGTGGAAGCACACCGTCAGCCTGGGCTGGGCCCGCGGCGACTGGGCGCACACGCTGACCCAGGTCTACCGGGGCGGTTACAAGGACTGGAAGCCCGGCGGCATCGTCAACGGCTACACCCCGCCGGCGTGGGATCCGAACGTGGATGCCTACACCACCTACAACTACAGCCTGACCTGGAGCGGCATGGAAAACCTGAAGGCGACCTTCGGCATCCGCAACCTGCTCAACACCGATCCGCCGTTCACCGTGCGCTATCTGGATGATGGCGACGGCGCCGGCTGGGAGGCGCGCGTGGCCGACCCGCGCGGCCGTTCGTTCAACGTGCTGCTTGAATACCGCTTCCGCTGATGCGGGCGGGATGCTGAAAGTGCGAGGGTGCCGCCGCCGGTCCGCCGGCGGTGGCACGGTTGTCGTGACAGACCCGTGCTGCGGGGCAATGCCCACCGCCGGACGGGTCGCTACTGGACCGCGGTGATGATGAGAACCCCGATGAAACTGCTGTTGCCCGTGGCGCTGGTGGCGCTGCTGGGGGCCTGCGCGCAGACCCCGTCGCGCAATCCGCTGGCGACCTGGGTGCCGTCCGCCAACCAGGACCTGCGCCGGCCGGTGCTGATCGTCATCCACTTCACCCAGCAGGACTCGGTGCAGCAGAGCCTGGACACACTGCGCGGCCGCAACAGTGGCGGCCCGGTCAGCGCGCACTATCTGATCGGTGCCGATGGCCGGCGTTTCCAGCTGGTCAGTGACGAACGCCGCGCCTGGCACGCCGGTGCCGGCAGCTGGGCCGGATGGCGCGATATCAATTCGGTGTCGATCGGCATCGAACTGGACAACGATGGCAGCACGCCGTTCGCCGCGGCGCAGATCGACAGCCTGCTGGTGCTGCTGGAGGACCTGTGCACGCGGCTGCGCATTCCGCGCACGCAGATCATCGGCCACCAGGATATGGCGCCCACCCGCAAGCCCGATCCGGGCCCGCTGTTTCCATGGCAGCGGCTGGCCGAGGCCGGCTTCGGCCGCTGGCCGGCCGCCGATGCGCCGCCGGCACCGGCCGGGTTCGACCCGTGGACGGCGTTGCGGCTGATCGGCTATCCGCTGGAGGACCGCGCCGCCACCGTGCGCGCGTTCCGCAACCACTATCGCGGCCAGGGCGGCGAGGCGCTCGATGCCGAGGACCTGCGCATCCTGCATGCCCTGGCACCGGTCGATCTTCCGCCGCCAGCGGCAAGCCACTGAGGGGTGCCTATGTCCCGGCTGAAACCCGTCTTTTCTTCCCGTCACCGGTGCCTTGCCATGAGCCTCGCCCTGACCCTGCTGGCGGTGTGTCCGCTTGCCTCCGCCAGCGAGCGGCTGGGGCTGGTGGCGTCCGCGGAATCGACCCAGTTCGTGCAGCAGCGCGGCCAGTTCCAGCTGCACACGCTATTGACCGAGCAGCGCCATCCCAAGACCTGGAACCTCAGCGACGTGGCCGCCGCCGATCCGGCGCAGGCGCTGTCGCAGCTGCTGTCGGTGGACGAGGATGTGGCCATCGCGCTGGCGGCGCTGGCCGACGATCCGCAGCGCATGGCCGCGCTGCAGGCCGCCTCGGCGGCGGTGCAAGGTGCGCTGCGTGATGGCCACCGGATCTATTTCTACGGCACCGGCTCGACCGGGCGTCTGGCCGAAACCCTGGAAAGCGGGCTGTGGCGTCCGTTCTGGCACCGGCTGCAGGCCGATCCGGTGTGGCCGCAGCTCGCCGGGAGGCTGCCGCCAGCACTGGGCGAGCGGGTACGCGGCCAGATCACCGGCGGCGACCGCGCCCTGATCAGTTCGCTGGAAGGCTTCGAGGACCTGCCGCTGATCGGCGCGCTGCAGCTGCGCGATGACGGCATCGGCGCCGGGGATGTGGTGTTCGCGGTGACCGAAGGCGGCGAGACCTCGGCGGTGATCGGGACCGCGCTGGCCGCCGCCGACCAGCGCGGTCCCGGCACCGACCGGGTCTGGTTCGTCTACAACAACCCCGATGCGGTGCTGCGCCCGTTCGAGCGCAGCCAGCGGGTGCTCGATGACGCCCGCATCGGCAAGATCGCACTGCCGACCGGGCCGCAGGCGATCACCGGCTCGACCCGCATGCAGGCCACCACCACCAGCCTGTATGTGCTCGGACTGGTGCTGGAGGATGCGCTGCGCGCGCTGTTGCTGCCGCAGCTGGCGCCGGCCGATGCGCAGCGGCTGGGGCTGGATTCGCGCGACACCCTCGCCACCCGCCTGCGTGGCTTTGCCCGACTGCAGCAGGCCGTGGCGGCCCATGCGCCGCAGCTGGCGCGCTGGACGCAGCGCGAGGCCCAGGCCTATGCCGACGGCCATCACGCGACCTATCTGGCCGGGCAGGCGCTGATGCCGGTGTTCGTCGATGTCACCGAGCGCGCGCCGACCTTCCGCTTGGCGCCGCTGGACCGTACCGACACCGCGCCGCCGGCCTCGTGGATCCGCGTGTGGGCGCCGGTGGACACGCCGCAGGCGGCCTGGGAGACGCTGCTGCAGCGGCCGTTCCAGGGCCTGGAGGCGGCCCGTTACCGCCCCGCGTTCGAGCAGGTGGACGATCCGGCCCTGCGCCAGACCGCGCTGCGCAGCCTGGAACGCGCCGGCGGCGAACAGCAGGCGCTGTACGACCTGTCGTGGTCGGCGGACAACCGCCAGCGGCTGCCGCCGCAGCCCGGTGATCTGGGCGTGCTGCTGCGCTATGCCGACGAACCGCTGGATACGCTGGCCCGGCAATGGTGGCAGACCTTCGACCGTGCCGGGGCCGGGGTGCTCACCGTGACGGTGGGCCAGCCCCGGGATGGCAGCCAATCGGTGCCGGTGCCTGCCGGTGCCGGGCCGGACATCGTGCTGGACCTGCCGCAAGGCAACGATCCGCTCGGTCTGGACCGCACGCTGGCACTGAAGATGGCGCTCAATGCCCATTCCACCGCGGTGATGGCACGGCTTGGCCGCACCGTCGGCAACACCATGACCGCGGTGCAGCCGGGCAACCTCAAGCTGATCGGCCGCGCCACCTACCTGATCCAGGCGCACGTCAATCCGGTGCTGGAGAGTGCGCGCTGGCGGCAGCGGCACGGTGCCACCGCGGCCTTGAGCTATGCCGAAGCCAACGCGCTGCTGTTTGAGGCCATCGCCCGGCGCGCGGTGTTGCCCGAAACGGGCAAACTGCCGGAAGTGGAACTGGCGATCGTCGCGGCGCTGGAGCGCCTGGACAGTGGCAACCCGCTGGACTGGCCCGGTGCCGCGCAGCAGCTGCGCGACCATGGCTTGAATGGTTATCTGCGCGGCTGGGCGGACGCCGCGCAGCCGCAGGCGCCGCCGGCCGCTGCGGTGGACAATGGACAATCACGGTGAGGGAGGCTGGCATGGTTTTTTCGCGTACCGGTGGCTGGGGGCTGCTGTTGATGGCGGCCAGTGCCGGCGCCGCCCCGGCGGTATCGCCGGCCAGTGGTCCGCAGCAGGCCGGCATGCGCGATGTGGCCACGCTGGCGCCGGGGTTCGACCTGGAGATGCGCTACGCCGGCAGCGACAACTTCACCGGCCGTCCGGTGCCCGGTTACGAGGCGCCACACTGCTATCTGCTCGACGCCCCGGCGCAGGCCCTGGCACGGGTACAACGCGCCTTGCAGGCGCAAGGCCATGCCTTGCGTCTGTACGACTGCTATCGGCCGGTGCGCGCGGTGCAGGCCTTCGTGGTCTGGGCGCATGATCCGGCCGACCAGCAGGCCAAAGCCCGCTACTACCCGAACATCGACAAATCCCGGCTGCTGGACGGCTATATCGCCGAGCACTCCGGGCACAGCCGCGGTGCCACGGTCGACCTAGGTCTGCTCGATTGCCGCCAGGGGCCGTGTGTTGCACTGGACATGGGCACCGGCTTCGACCACTTCGACCTGAAGGCGCATACCGACAGCCCGGACATCAGCGCCGCGCAACGCGCCAACCGCCAGCTGCTGGTCGCCGCGATGCAGGCCGAGGGTTTTGCCAACTACCCGATGGAATGGTGGCATTTCACCTTCCAGCCCGAGCCCACGCCCGACACCGCCTACGATTTCCCGGTGCAGTGACGCCGGTGCCGGCGGGTAGACTGCGTGTCCCTGTTCCGGAGCGGTCGACGCGCCCATGAATCTGGTTCTGCATTTCGGCCTGCTGGGCTCGCTGGAGGCGGCGCTGATCGCGCTGGCGATCGGTTTCGTCGTGTTCGCGCTGTGGTGGCAGGTCTGCCGGCGCAACGGGCTGTCACACGGGCACGCGATCGCCTGGGCCAGCCTGATCGCCTGTGCCCTCGCCGCGGGCGTGGACAGCTGGAACCTGTTCTATCTGGGCATGGTGCGGCTGGAGTCGCCGCTGTACGCGCGCCTGGCGCTGGCCGGCATCCACGATCCGGATCAACTGGGCCTGCGGGTGCTGCTGGAAGTGCTCGGTGCGGTGATCGGCGTCGGGCTGGGTTGGTGGTGGTTCATCTCGCGCCATCAGCCTTCTGACGACAGCGATGTCGCTTAAATACCGTTCCAATCGCATATCAGCGCGATGGGTGGAACGCTTGAATGCGCCGCTTACTTTCCTGTCACGAGGCGCTAACGCCGCAGTAGCCGCTGCTGGTGCGACAAGGGTTAAGGCAATGTCTTTCGCTGTTTTCCAGCGACAAGACCGTTCAGCCAAGGCTTGTCAGGGTTGGTTCCGCGCAGTTGATGCGCTTTTCCAAGCTGACGAGGAAATACCCGATGACCCTTCGTAATCGAACCCCGCTGTTCGCCCTGGTTGCTGTGGTGGGTTCGGCGCTGGCGCTGCCGGCGATGGCGCAAAGTGCCGCCCAAGAGCAGGCTGCCGCCGCACAGGTCCAGGCACAGCAGGCGCAGGAAGCTGCCGCGGACGCTTCCGCGCATGCGGCCCAGGCCTCGGCGGCGGCCAATGGCGGCCAGACTTGGGCCAGCATGGACGCCGACAGTGACGGCAGCATCAGCAAGACCGAGGCGCAGGCCAATGCAGGGTTGGCGCAGGTGTTCGAGCAGGCCGACAGCGACAAGGACGGCCTGCTGACCCCGGACGAGTACCGCAGTTACGTCGCGGCCCAGCAGAACTAGGCCGCCCCGCGGTGAGGGAGGAAAGGGCGGCCGCTGCCGCCCTTTTCTTTGAGCTGCCTGCGGCCGGGTTTATCCTGTGCCCATGAACAGCGCAGACATTTCCGCCATCGGCCTGGTCGGCTTCGATGGTGATGACACGCTCTGGAAGAGCGAAGACTACTACCGCGCCGCCGAGCAGGAATTCGAGAGCATCCTTGGCCACTACATCGACCTGCACGACGCCGGCACCGCCCAGCACCTGTTGAAGGTGGAGCGCCGCAACCTGGCCGTGTTCGGTTATGGCGCCAAGGGTATGACCCTGTCGATGCTGGAAGCGGCCATCGAACTGACCGGCGAGAAGATCTCCGCCACGCACCTGCACCAGATCATCGAGATCGGCCGCCGCACCCTGCAGCATCCGGTGGATGTCATCGACGGCGTGCGCGAGGCGGTGGCGGCCATTGCCGCCGACTATCCGGTGGTGCTGATCACCAAGGGCGATCTGTTCCACCAGGAGCAGAAGATCGAGCGCTCCGGGCTGCGGGATCTGTTCCCGCGCATCGAGATTGTTTCGGAGAAGGACCCCGCCACCTATGCGCGGGTGCTGGCCGAGTTCAACCTGCCGGCCGAGCGCTTCGTGATGATCGGCAACTCGCTGCGCTCGGATATCGAACCGGTGCTCGGTCTGGGCGGCTGGGGCATCCATACCCCGTATGCGGTGACCTGGGCGCATGAAGCCGAGCACGGGGTGTCGGCCGATGCGCCGCGGCTGCACCAGGCCGATACCGCCCACCAGTGGCCGGACGCGGTGCGTGCGATCGCCGCACAGGCGGCGCCGCAGGGCCGCTGAGCATGTCCGCGCCGGTGCCACAGCCTCATCCCCGGACCGGGCGCCTGCACGGCGTGCTGCTTTGGTGTGCGGCACTGATGGCTGTGCCGGGGGTGCATGCGCAAGATCCCGCCCCCGTGCAAACGGAGACGGTCGCGCCGGCCTATGCCCCGGGCACCGGTGATGCCTGGGTGGATCGCCAGCTGGCTGATATCAATGCCTATGCCGCGCGCTATCCCGATGCGTTCGTCGATGAGCTGGCGCGCTATGCCGGCGCCCATCCGCGCTATGTGACCGCGCTGCTGCAGGAGCACGGCTGGAACGCCGGGGATATCTATTTCGCCTGCGTCTGGGGCCAGGTCGCCGGTGGCGGCTGTCGCGAGTGGGTACGCGCCCGCACGCGCCTGCCGCAAACCGGCTGGAGAGAGGTTGTGGAGAGCCGGCAGCCGGCGCCGGATAACCTGCACTGGCGCGCGCTGCGCCACGCCATCGTCGCCAGTTTCGACCACTGGGACCGGCCGATCACGCTGGATCCGCTGCTGAAGCGCCAGCTCGGGGATCGCGCGCAGCGCGACGCTGCCGCGCTCAAGGCGGCAGCCAGCGACTGAGGACACGCGGCTTTGCTGCTGTGCGGATAGGCTTTGTGACCGCTTCCGGGCGAAAATGGCCGCTTCCTTCGATTCCGCGCCAGCGCGCCTTGTCATGACCGCCGACCGTTTCGTTTCGCCCGACCATATCCGCAGCCTGTTCTCGCAGGCGATGTCGCACATGTACCGCACCGAAGTGCCTTTGTACGGCACGCTGGTGGAACTGGTGGCAGAGGTGAACGCGAAAGTGCTCGCCGCCCAGCCGGCGCTGGCCGAGCAGATGCAGCGCAGCGGCGAGCGCGAGCGCCTGGACGTGGAGCGCCACGGCGCGATCCGTGTCGGCACCGCCCAGGAGCTGGCCACGCTGCGCCGGCTGTTCGCGGTGATGGGCATGTACCCGGTGGGCTATTACGACCTGTCGGTGGCGGGTGTGCCGGTGCACTCCACCGCGTTCCGCCCGGTCGATGGCGAATCGCTCAACCGCAATCCGTTCCGCGTGTTCACCTCGCTGCTGCGGCTGGAGCTGATCGAGGATGACGCCCTGCGCGCGCAGGCGGCCGAAATCCTGTCCCGCCGCACCATCTTCACCGCTGGCGTGCTGCAACTGATCGAACAGTGCGAACGTGACGGCGGCCTGGGCGAGGACGACGCCTGGCGTTTCGTGGTGGAAGCGCTGGAAACCTTCCGCTGGCACAACGAGGCCACCGTGTCGCTGGAAACCTATCGCGCGCTGCTTGGCGCGCACCGGCTGGTGGCGGACGTGGTCAGCTTCCGCGGGCCGCACATCAACCACCTCACCCCGCGCACCCTGGATATCGACGCTGCGCAGGTGCAGATGCAGGCGCGCGGGCTGGCGGCCAAGGCGGTGATCGAAGGTCCGCCGCGCCGGCAGTGCCCGATCCTGCTGCGCCAGACCAGCTTCAAGGCGCTGGAGGAAATGGTGCATTTCCCGTCCGGTGCCGATAACCAGGCGGGCACCCACACCGCGCGTTTTGGCGAGATCGAGCAGCGCGGGCTGGCACTGACGCCGAAGGGCCGCGCGCTGTACGACGCCCTGTTGGCCGACGCCCGGGGTGGTGCTGGCAGTACCGGCGACGACTACATGCAGCGGTTGCAGGCCGCTTTTGCGGGTTTCCCGGATGACCACGACCGTCTGCGTCGCGAAGGCCTGGGCTACTACCGCTATGCACTGACCGAAGCCGGCCGTGCACTGCCGCCAGCCGGGCGCGATCTGCCGGCCGAAGTCCTGATCGAACGTGGTCTGGCCACCGCCGATCCGATCATCTACGAGGATTTCCTGCCGGTCAGTGCGGCCGGTATCTTCCAGTCCAACCTGGGCGGCGACGAGCAGCGCGCCTATGCCGCACGCGCCAACCGCGCGGCGTTCGAGCAGGCGTTGGGCGCGCCGGTGAGCGACGAGTTCGCCATCTACGAACGCCTGCAGGCCGAGTCGCTGGCGCAGCTGGCCAGCTGACGGTTCCTGCCGTTGCGACAAGAAAAAGCCGCCCCGAGGGGCGGCTTTTTCTTGGTATCAGGCCCGCGCGATGCGCTGTTGCCTGCGCGCCTTGCGCCGTGCCCGCCAGCTGCGCCAATGCTGCTGCAGGCAGGAGAAGATCACATACAGGGCCGGCGTGCTCAGTAGCGTGAGGCTCTGCGAGATCAGCAGGCCGCCGATCATCGCGATGCCCAGCGGCCGGCGCAGCTCGGAGCCTTCGCCCAGGCCGATCGCCAGCGGCAATGCGGCCAAGATCGCCACCATCGTGGTCATCATGATCGGCCGGAAGCGCACGATGCAGGCCTCGCGTACCGCCTCGGCCGGCGCCTTGCCATGCTCGCGCTGCGCGACCAGGGCGAAGTCGATCATCATGATCGCGTTCTTCTTGACGATGCCGATCAGCAGCACCAGCGCGATCATCGAAATCACCGACAGGTCGGTCCTGGTGATCCACAACGCCAACAGTGCGCCCATACCCGCCGCCGGTAGGGTGGAAAGAATCGTTACCGGGTGCACCAGATTCTCGTAGAGCATGCCCAGCACGATGTAGACCGTGGCGATGGCGGCGATGATCAGCATCAGCATCGCCGCCGGATCCATGGCCTGGCGGAAGCCGCCGCGCGCGGCCTGGCGGATGTCACCGGGCATGCGCAGGCCGTCGATCGCCGCCTTGACGATGGCATCGCCTTCGCCGCTGCTCACGCCTGGTGCCAGGTTGTAGCTCAGGTCCATCACCGTGTACTGGTTCTGGTGGGTGACCTGCGACGGTGCGAGGCCTGGCTCCTGATGTGCCAGCGCGGTCAGCGGAATCATCTGCCCGCTGCGGGAGGCCACGTACAGATCCTCGATCGCCGCCGGACTGCCGGTCTGGCTGGGCAGTGCGTTGACCACCACGCCGTACTGGTTCAGATCGGCATAGATGGTGGAGATCTGGCGCTGGCCGAACGCGCCATACAGCGCGCCGTCGATGGCGCCGATGCTCACCCCGAGCCGCGAGGCCTTCTCGCGGTCGATGACGATCTTCTGCATCAGCCCGCCCTTGTCGACATCCGAACCGACATCGCGCAGCTTGGGATTCTGCTTGAGCACCTCGACCAGTTTCGGCAGCCACTCGGCCAGCTGCGCGGCGTCGTTGCCCTGCAGGGTCACGCGGTTCTGTGCGCCTTGCGAGCCGCCACCACCGCCGCCGTCGGAAGGCAGGTCCTGGATCGCGCGCAGGCGCACATCCAGATCCGGGAACTGCGCGGCCTTGGCGCTGAGCCGCGCCACCACCACGTTGGTCGGCTCCTGCCGGCCCTCCTTCTCGGTAAGCAGTTCGATGTTGAACTGCGCGCTGCTGCCCTGGCGGCTGGAGCCCAGCCGTGCGCCGACCATCTTCACCGCCGGATCGGCCAGCAGCATGTCGCTCAGGCGGCGCTGGCGCTCGCTCATCTCATTGAACGAGACCGTGGCGGCGGAACTGGCGCGGCCCCAGATCAGTCCGGTGTCCTGCTCGGGGAACTGTCCCTTGCTGACCGCACCGCCGAGGTAGAAGGTCGCCACGATCAGCAACAGTGGCGTCAGCGACAGCAGCAACGCATGGCGCAGCGAGAAGTCCAGCGCCACGGTGTAGGTCCGCAGCATGCCGTCATGCATGCGGTCGAGCAGGCGGTTGATGCGGGTATCGCGCGCGCCCTCGGCATGCGGCTGCAGGAAGCGTGCGCATAACGCCGGGGTCAGGGTCAGCGAGACCAGCGCCGAGACCACGATCGCCGCCACCAGGGTCAGGGTGAACTCGCGGAAGAACGCGCCGATCATGCCCTGGGCGAAGATGATCGGCAGGAACACGGCGATCAGCGAGGCGGTAATCGAGACGATGGTGAAGCCGATTTCGCGCGCACCGGCCATCGCCGCCTGCTCGCGCGGCAGGCCCTCGTCGAGGTGGCGCATGATGTTCTCGATCACCACGATCGCATCGTCGACGACAAAACCAATGGCGATCACCAGCGCCAGCAGGGTCAGGTTGTTGAGGGTAAAACCCAGCGTGGTCATCAGCAGCGCGGCGCCGGCCAGCGACAGTGGCACGGTCACCGCGGCGATCAGCGTCGGCGCCAGCCGCCGCAGGAACAGCGCCATGGTCAGGATCACCATCGCCAAGCTGATCATCAGGGTGATCTGCACTTCGGCCAGCGACGCGCGGATGGTCGGGGTGCGGTCGAAGAACGGGGTCAGCGTGGTGCCGGCATCGAGGTAGCCGGACAGTGCCGGCACCTCGGCTTTGACCCGGTCCACGGTCGCCACCAGGTTGGCGCCGCTGCGCAGGTACACATACATCAGCACGCCGCGTTTGCCGTTGACCCAGGCCGCCTGGTAGGCGTCTTGCTGGCCGTCGTAGACGGTGGCCACATCCTTCAGTCGCACCACCGCGCCCTCGTGGGTGGCGATGGCGGTGTTGGCGAAATCGGCGGCCTTGCGGATCTGGTCATTGAGCACGATCGCGGTCTGGCTGCTGCCGTCGCTCAAAAAGCCCAGTGGCGAGGCGACGTTGGCCGCGCGCATCGCATTGCGCAGATCATCCGGAGTCAGCCCCAGCGCGCTCATCGCGCGCAGGTTCAGATCCACCCGTACCGCCGGCGTGGAGGCACCGGCGATATCCACCTGCGACACCCCGGGCAGCTGGCGCAGGCGTTGTGCCAGCAGCGAGTCGGCCAGGTTGTAGAGCTCGGCCACCGACTGTGTTTCGGAGGTCAGCGCCAGCGCGATCACCGGATCGTCGTTGGGATTGGCTTTCTGGTAGGTGGGCGTGTTGATGCCGGCCGGCAGGTCGGCCATCGCCGCGTTGATCGCGGCCTGCACGTCCTGTGCGGCCGAATCGATATCGCGGCTGGTGTTGAACATCAGGAACACCATGCTGCGGCCGTCGCTGCTGGACGAGCGCATGGTGTCGATGCCCGGCACCTGGCCCAGATGCCGTTCCAGCGGCGCGGTCACGGTGGCGGCCATGGTGTCGGCATCGGCGCCGATGTTGGAGGCCTGCACGAAGATCACCGGAATGGTGAGGTTCGGCAGCGCCGCCACCCCTAGCCGCAGGTAGCAGACCAGCCCGGCGAAGACCAGGCCGATCGCCAGCAGGGTGATGCCGATCGGACGTTTGATGAAGGGCGCGGAAATGTTCATCCGTGCTTACCGGGCTGCCTGCAGCCGCGCGGCGGCACGCTGCTCGCGGCGGCGCGCGGCCCATTCGGAGAAGCGCTCGAAGTACAGGTAGATCACCGGCGTGGTGTACAGCGTGACCAGCTGCGAGAGCAGCAGACCGCCGACGATGGCCACGCCCAGCGGCCGCCGCAGCTCCGAGCCGATGCCGCTGCCCAGTGCCAGCGGCAGCGCGCCGAGCATGGCCGCGGCGGTGGTCATCATGATCGGGCGGAAACGCAGCAGGCAGGCGCGGCGGATCGCGTCGTAGGCATTGGCGCCGGCGCGCTGCGCGTCCAGCGCGAAGTCGATCATCATGATCGCGTTCTTCTTGACGATGCCGATCAGCAGGATGATGCCGACGATGCCGTCCACCGACAGGCTCATGCCGCACAGGTACAGCGCCAGCAGCGCGCCGACGCCGGCCGGCGGCAGCGTGGAGATGATCGTCAGCGGGTGGATCCAGCTTTCATACAGCACGCCCAGCACGATGTAGATCACCGCGATGGCCGCCAGCAGCAACAGCACCACGTCGGTCTGGCTGCTGGAGAACTCGGCGGCGGTGCCGACGAATTGCGCCTGCATCTGCGGCGGCAGCTGCAGCCCGGCCACCGCCTTGTTGATTGCGTCCACGCCTTCGGACAGCGAGTAGCCCGGCGCCAGGTTGAAGGCGATCGTCGCCGAGGGCAGCTGCTGCTGGTGGCTGACGATCAGCGGCGCGGTGCCGGGCACGGCGCTGGCGATGGCCGACAGCGGAATGCTGCCGCCGCCGCCCAGGGCGATGCCGGTATTGCTGTTGCCAATGCCGGTGGCGGTGGAGGAGTTGCTCGAACTGACCTGGCCCAGGGTGGTGGCATTGCTGCCGGTCAGCGCGCCGCTGCCGTTGCTGCCGATCGCCAGCTGGTTCATCAGCGCATCGCTGGTGCGGAACTCCGGTGCCACTTCCAGCACCACGCGGTACTGGTTGAGCTGGGTGAAGATGGTCGAGATCTGGCGCTGGCCATAGGCGTCGTACAAGGTGTCGTCGATGGTCTGCATCGGCACGCCGTAGCGGGCGGCCTTGTCGCGGTCCACCTGCACGTGCAGGGCGCGGCCGTGGTTGGCCAGGTTGTTGTCGACATCGGCCAGCTGCGGCAGCCGGCGCAGCGCGTCGGTGACGCGTGCGGTCTGTTCGGCCAGCTCGGTGCTGTCCATGTCCGAGAGCGAGAACTGGTAGGCGGTGGCGGCCACGCGCGTATCCAGGGTCACGTCCTGCACCGGCTTGAGGTACAGCGCCACGCCGGGGATATGCGCGGCAGCGGCCTGCAACCGCGGCAGGATCACGTCCAGCCCGTCACGATCACCTCGCTCCTTGAGCACGATGCTCAGTTGTCCCTGGTTGAGCGTGGGATTCATGGTGCCGGCACCGATATAGGCGGCCACGCCGGTGACGGCTTTGTCCTGCTGCAATGCCGCGGCCACCGCCTGGGTGCGCTGCTGCATCTGCTCGAAGGCCACGTTCTGGTCGGCGATCACCACCCCGGTGACCATGCCGGTGTCCTGGTCGGGCAGCAGGCCCTTGGGGATGGCCATGTACAGCAACACGGTCAACACCACCGAGCCCAGCGCGATGGTCAGGGTCAGCGGCTGATGACGCAGCACCCAGTCCAGGCTGCGCTCGTAGGCATGCACCAGCCGCGACCACGCGGTGGTCCTGCCGCTTGCCGCCGCCCGTTCGTGGGCGTCATCGCCCTCGGGCAATGCGTCGGGCTTGAGCAGGTAGGCGCACATCATCGGGGTGAGCGTCAGCGAGATCAGCATCGAGATCGACACGGCGATCGTCAGCACCCAGGCGAACTCGTGGAACAGGCGGCCGGTAACGCCGGGCATCAGGATCAGCGGCAGGAACACCGCCACCAGCGACACGGTCAGCGACAGCACGGTGAAGCCGATTTCCCGTGAGCCGACTTCCGCCGCTTCCTGGCCGTCCTTGCCCTGTTCGATGTAGCGCACGATGTTCTCGATCATCACGATCGCATCGTCGACCACGAAGCCGGTGGCCACGGTCAGCGCCATCAGCGACAGGTTGTCCAGCGACATCCCGGCAAAGGCCATCACCCCGAAGGTGCCCAGCAGCGACAGCGGCACCGCCACCGAGGGGATCACCGTGGCCCACAGCCGGCGCAGGAACACGAAGATCACCGCCACCACCAGGCAGATGGTCAGGATCAGGGTGAACTGCACATCGTGCACCGAGGCGCGGATGGTCACGGTGCGGTCGGAGAAGATATCCAGGTTCACATCCGCCGGCAGCATGCCCTGCAGGTTGGGCAGGATCTGGCGGATGTTCTCCACGGTCTTGACGATGTTGGCGCCGGGCTGGCGCCGCACTTCCAGCAGCACCGCCGGCTGGCCGTCGGCCCAGGCGGCGATCTGGTCGTTCTCGACGCCGTCGATCACCGTGGCCACGTCGCGCAGCCGTACCGGCGCACCGTTCTGGTAGCGGATGATGATGTCGTTGTAGTCGGCCGCGTCGCTGAGCTGGTCGTTGGTGGACAGCGTGTAGCTCTGGGTCTTGCCGTTGAGCGAGCCCTTGGGTGCGTTGACATTGGCCTGGGTCAGCGCGCTGCGCAGGTCTTCCAGGGTCATGCCCATGTTGGCCAGCTGCGCCGGGTTGGCCTGGATGCGCACGGCCGGGCGCACGTTGCCGGCGATCGACACCAGACCCACGCCGTCGATCTGCGACAGGCGCTGGGCCAGGATCGAGTCGGCCAGGTCGTTGACCTCGCGCAGCGGGCGCGTGTCCGAGGCCAGCTTGAGGGTGAGGATCGGCGCGTCGGCCGGATTCACCCGGTTGTAGACCGGCTGGTAGGGCAGCGAGCCGGGCAGGGTGGCCTGGCGGATCGCCGCCTGCACGTCCTGTGCGGCGGTGTCGATGTCGCGCTCCATCGAGAACTGCAGCACGATGCTGGACAACCCGGCCGAGGAGTCGGAGGTCATCATGTCCAGCCCGGAAATCTGCCCCAGCTGCCGCTCCAGCGGCGTGGTCACCAGCGAGGCCATCGTCTGCGCGCTGGCCCCCGGATACTGGGTGGTGACGACCAGGCTGGGCGCTTCGATCTCGGGCAGGGCGGCGACCGGCAGGCGCTGGTAGCCGAGGATGCCCAGCAGCA
>NZ_LLXS01000068.1:0-791 GCF_001431585.1 Stenotrophomonas pictorum JCM 9942
TGCTAACATACTGCGCATGGAACTTACGCCTGCGCAATTCGCGCGTATCGAGGATTGCCTGCCGCGGCAGCGGGGCAATGTGTCGCTGGACAACCTTCAAGTGCTCAACGCGATCCTGTTCGTGGCCGAAAATGGCTGCAAGTGGCGGGCCCTGCCCAAGCGGTTCGGCAACTGGCACACGATCTACACGCGGATGAACCGGTGGGCCAAGGCCGGGGTCCTGGATCGGGTCTTCGAGCGCATGCAGGCCGAACAGCTGGTCCGGGTGCGGCTGGAGGCGGTCAGCCTGGACAGTACGATCGTCAAGGTCCACCCGGACGGCACCGGCGCACGAAAAAAAACGGCCCGCAGGCCATCGGCCGCTCCCGCGGAGGCTGGACCACCAAAATTCATATGGCTGCCGCGGATTCCCGCTGCGCGTTAGCCTTCTCGCTTTCGCCGGGCCAGGCGGGCGATGCCCCAGCCGGTCGCGCCCTGCTGCATGCCCTGCCACCCCTGCCCGCGCGCTGCCATCTGGTCATGGATCGCGCCTACGAGGGCAATGAAACCCGGCAGCTCGCGCTGGATCTGGGCCTGGATCCGGTCGTGCCCCCGCATCCGCTGCGGGCCCAGCCATGGGCGTACAACACCGAGATCTACAAGCGCCGCAACGAAATCGAGCGCCTGTTCCGCCGTCTGAAAGGGTTCCGCCGCATCTTCAGCCGCTTCGACAAGCTCGACGTCATGTTCGCGGCCTTCATCCACTTCGCACTGATCGTCGAATCGTTGCGATAGTGTTAACAGGCCCTAGT
>NZ_LLXS01000069.1:0-4019 GCF_001431585.1 Stenotrophomonas pictorum JCM 9942
TGGCTCTCGCAGTACCATTGGACAGACCTTGATGAGGTCAGGCTGTGCGCCACCCAATGGATGTGGATGTACAACCATGAACGCCCAAACATGGCCTTGGGCGGCATCACCCCCAAGCAGCGGTTGGCCATGGCCGCATAGCTCTACTTCTCAGAACTCTGGTTAATGGGGGGATTACCCGTGGCGCGCACCACCTGCCGATAAACGTGGTACATGTCCATCGCCACCCACTCGACCGAGTCCTTGTCCCGCAGGTCGCGGAAATAGGGCATCAACTCGGCTTTGGCCCGGCTGGGGCGGATATCGAACACGGTCTTGCGCTCGACGTTGGTGATCATGGCCCGGTACTGGCCGATGATCTTGAGCTCGTCGATACCCAGCACCCGCGAGCGCATCGGGCAGAACGACTGGTCGCTCACGCCGGGGCGTTATGTCGGCGTAGCGGTGGTCACTGAAGATGACGAAGAAGGGTTTGCCGAGCGGATGCGGGCCATCCATGACGAGCTGGCAGAGTTGGATGAGAAGGCATCCGAGCTTGCGGCGACCATCAGCCAGAACTTCGAGGAGTTGTTCGCGTGAGTGACAGTGTACGAACGATTCGAGACATTGCTATTGGCGTTTACGACGGCCCGCATGCAACGCCAGAGCTTCATGAAGAGGGTGCAGCAGTATTCCTTGGAATTCCTAACATTTCGGCAGATGGCAGAATTGACCTAGCCACTGCCCGGTGGGTTGCCGATCGTGACCTTCCGAGATGGAATCGTCGCGTGACGCCGCAGGCGAATGACATCGTTTTCACCTATGAAGCAACTTTGAATAGGTACGCCATCATCCCCGACGGCATGAGTTTCACGTTGGGTCGTAGAACCGCATTGATACGCCCGGATCCAGAAAAGATCGACTATTGCTATCTGTTCTACTACTTCTTCGCGCCGAGATGGCGGGCACAGATTGAAGCAAAAACGATGACGGGCGCGACGGTTGATCGGATTCCGTTGACGAATTTTCCAGGCTTCGAGATTTTTGTTCCTTCGTTGGGAGAGCAGCGAAGAATAGCTGCAGTACTGTTCGCTTACGACGATCTCATCGCCACTAATCAGCGCCGCATCGCCCTTCTGGAAGACGCCGCCCGTCGCCTATATCGAGAATGGTTCGTGCATCTACGCTTTCCCGGCCATGAGACCGTCACGGTGGTGGATGGCGTGCCGGAGGGTTGGGCACGCAAGACCTTGGGTCAAATCGCGCCGCTCAAGTACGGCAGGGCGCTTAAAGCTACGGAACGCAAGGATGGACAGGTGCCTGTATATGGCTCAAGTGGGGTTGTCGGTAACCATGATCGTGCGCTCGTGGATGGGGGCGCCATCGTAGTCGGGCGCAAAGGCAATGTGGGCAGCCTGTACTTTTCGCCCGAGCCCTGCTTTCCGATCGATACGGTGTTCTTCATTGATCCCGAAGCGTCGACGTTCTATTTATTGCAAGCCCTGAGCAACCTGAACTTCATCAGCAGCGATGCCGCTGTGCCTGGTTTAAATCGAAACTACGCACATTTGCTGTCATTGCTTGTGCCAGCCGGTGAAGTTGCTGCTTCCTTCGAAACATTAGTCGCACCGCTGTATTCGCAAGCATTCCAATTGGAAAGGCAAAAAAAGAAACTCGCCAGAGCCCGCGACGCCCTGCTGCCCAAGCTGATGAGCGGACAACTGGACGTCTCCGGCATCCCGCTACCGCAGCCGGAAGCGGCGTAGCCCGGAGGGCGATTTTGCCAAACATCAACGAATACATTAAGGTTTAGGCGCATCAACACCCGGAGCCCGCCATGCCCATCACCTCACAGGACATCGTGCCCTTCAACAAGGCTCGCGCCGACCTGACCCGGCTGGCCGATGAAGTCCGCGCCGGCCACGAAAAGATCATCACCCGCAACGGCGAGAGCTATGTGGCGCTGGTGGATGCCCGCAAGCTGGACTACTACCACCGTCTGGAGCGCGAAACGCTGGCACGAGCCAACTTTCAGCTTGGCCTGCTGAACGACGTGACCGCCGGTTTGCAGGACATTCGCGCGGGCAAGCCCGGCATCCCGGTGGAGGAGGCCAGGTCGCGGTCGCAGACCCGGCTGGACGCGGCCAGGGCCGCACGCAAGACGGACGCCTGACGCATGCAGGTCGTCCTGGGTGCGGCCTACGAGCGCAGACTGGACGAGGCCGTGGCGCACCTGATCGGCGTTGGCGCGGATGCCGCGGGGCAGCAGCTGCTGGACGACGCCTATGACGCCTTGCCCAAGCGCCTGGCTCAGGCGCCGCGCATCGGGCGCGAATTCATCGCCCACAACCCTGAAGCGCCGGAAGTGCTTGCCGCTTGGACAGCCGTGCGCGAGCTGCTGGGCGATGACATCGAACTGCGCGAGTACATTCTGGAAGAGTACCTGGCGCTGTATGCCATCCATCGGGACTGCATCCATCTGCTGACGCTGCGCCATCACCGCCAGTGCGGCTTCGACTTCAGCGAGGCGTAAGGCGATGAACGCACGGGGGGATTACAGCGAAGACGGGATGATCCAGAAGGATGCCGCCGCAATCCTGGGTGAGCTTGGCTGGTCGTCGGTCCATGCCCAGGCCGAGACCGAGGACAGGCCGCATCTCACCGGGCGTAGCAATTTCACCGAGACGGTGCTCACGCCCGACCTGCGCGCCGCGCTGGAGCGGCTCAATCCCGGCTTGCCCGAGGAGGCCTACCGGCAGGCCATCGACCAAGCCACTACCCACGACCACGCCAAGACCCTGGTCGCCATCAACCAGGACAAGTACGAGCTGTTGCGCAACGGCGCGCTGGTCCGGTTCAAGGATGGCGCCGGGCGAGCCGTGGAACGCCGCCTGCGGCTGGTCGATTTCGTCGATCCGGACAACAACAGCTTCAAGGCCGTTCGCGAGCTGTGGGTGCGCGGGAGGAACTACCTGCGTCGCGCCGACCTGGTGGGCTTCGTCAACGGCCTGCCGCTGGTGTTCGTCGAGCTCAAGCGCTTCGACGTGGACTACCACGACGCCTACAAGAAGAACTACCGCGACTATCGCGGTACCGACGAATCCGGCAAGCAAGTCGCCATCGAGGGCAGCATCGAGCAGCTGTTCCACTGGAACCAGTTCGTGGTGTTCTCCAATGGCCACATCGCCAGGTACGCCAGCATCACGGCCACGTCCGAGCATCACTACCAGTGGAAGCGGCTGGACGAGGACGATCCGGAGCCGGGAAAGAGCACGATGCAGCTTCCCCTGCTGCTGCGCGGAATGATGGACAGGGCGCGGCTGCTGGACATTATCGAGAACTTCATCCTGTTCGACGCCAGCGAGGGCGCCCTCGCCAAGATCGTGGCCCGCAATCACCAGTATCTGGGCGTGAATCGCGTCATTGCACGGCTGCAGTCGGACGATGACAAGGTGAAAGCCGAGCTGGCGACGGGGCAGCTCGGCGTGTTCTGGCATACCCAGGGCTCGGGCAAGTCGTACTCCATCGTATTCCTGAGCGAGAAAATCCGGCGCAGGGTGTCGGCGGGCTACACCTTTGTTGTCGTCACTGATCGCAGCGAGCTGGATGGCCAGATCGCCGGCACCTACACCCATTGCGGGCGCGCACACGCCAAGGATGACCAGGCCCAGAGCGGGGCGAACCTGCGGGCCATGCTCCGCGACAGCAACCGCAGCTATGTCTTCACCCTGATCCAGAAGTACCGCGAGCGCGTGACCGAACCCTATTCGGAGCGTGACGACATCATCGTCATCAGCGACGAGGCGCATCGCAGCCAATACGGACGGCTTGCCCTGAACATGCGCAAGGGGTTGCCCAATGCCAAGTTCATCGGCTTCACCGGCACGCCGCTGATCGAAGCGGCGGAGGGTAATCCCCCCGCAAAACCAGCGCAGTGAGAAGTAGAAGTTTTCGAAGGAAAATTTCTACCATGAAGAAGTCCCGATTCACCGACAGCCAGATCATCGAGGCGCTCAAGCGCGTAGAGGCTGGTCTTGCCG
>NZ_LLXS01000070.1:0-11314 GCF_001431585.1 Stenotrophomonas pictorum JCM 9942
GGTTAATGGGGGGATTACCGTAATCATCGCCACCCATAGCAGCTTCGTGTTGAACAAGCTGGGCGTGGACAACGTGATCCTGTTCAGTGCGCAGGGCCAGATGAAGCTGGACCAGCTGCCATCCGATACGCACGACTATTTCATGAAGCTGCCTGGCCACGACACGCTGCGGCTGATCCTGGCCAAACAGGCGATCCTGGTGGAAGGGCCGTCCGATGAGCTGATCGTGCAGCGTGCTTACAGCGACCACCACGGCGTGGCGCCGATGGCCCATGGCGTGGACATCATCTCGGTCAAATCGCTGGCATTCAAACGCTTCTTGCAGATTGCAGATCGGCTGAAAATTCAGGCCAAGGTGATCACCGACAACGATGGCGACATCGCCGTTGTGCAGGCTCGCTACGCCGAGCACCTTACCGCGATCTACTACGATTCCGACGAAAGTGCCCCATCGCTGGAAGAGCAGCTGATCAAAGCCAACTCGCTGGCTGAGCTCAACACCGTGCTGGGCAAGACCTTCGCCGATGAGGTGGCGTTGCTCAAGTACATGAAAGGTCACAAGACCGACACGGCCCTGGCAATCTTCAACAGCCCGCACTCGATCAGGTTCCCGGACTATGTCCAGCGTGCCATCACCTAACCGGGTCCTGCTCTCAGCGGCCGGATCGGGCAAGACCACGTTGCTGGTCCGGCAGGCCTTGGAGCGGCCCGAGCGTCGCATCGCGATTGTCACCTACACGCTGGAGAATCTAGAAGAGATCCGGCGCTCGTTTGAGGTCCACGCCGGTGCGGTCACGCATAGAGCCGCCGGCAGTGATCACATCTTCTTCAAGGGTGCCGCGGTGGGTGGCGGCGGCACCGGTCCCGGGTCGTTGAAGCAAAGCATGACCTGATCGATGCCGAATTGGTCAGCCAGCACGCGGGCGGTCACCGCGTGCACCAGGTCCAGGTCGACCGAGGGCGCAGCGACCGTGATGGTGGCCGCGATCGCGCGGCCATGCTCTTTGGCGGGGACTAGGCGCAGGTCATCGACCGCCTTCACGCCGGGGTCGGTAAACATCGCCGCACGCACCTGTTCCAGGTTGATCTCGTTCATGGTGTCGAAGACTCCAAGGCGCTGCCACCGGCGCGGGGAGTTCGGTCGCGATGCAGCCAACGATAGAGCACCGGCAGCACCAGCAAGGTCAATGCGGTGGATGAGACGATGCCGCCGATGACCACGGTGGCCAGCGGCCGTTGCACCTCCGAGCCGGCACCGATATTCAAGGCCATGGGCAGGAACCCGAGCGAGGCCACCAGGGCGGTCATCAGCACCGGGCGCAGGCGTCCAAGGGCGCCGTCCCGGACAGCGTCGTCCAGAGCATCGCCCTGTTCGCGCAGGCGGCGGATGAAGGCGATCATGACCAGCCCGTTGAGCACAGCCACGCCCGACAGCGCGATGAAGCCCACGCCGGCGGAGATCGACAGCGGAATCCCCCGCAGGGCCAGCGCCAGCACCCCGCCCGTCAGCGCCAGTGGAACGCCACTGAACACGATGGCCGCATCCTTGGCCGAGCCGAAGGCCATGAACAGCAGGGCGAAGATCAACGCCAGTGTCACCGGAACCACCACCCCCAGGCGTTGGCTGGCCGAGATCAGCTGCTCGAAGGTGCCGCCGTAGTCGATCCAGTAGCCCTCCGGAAGCCTCACATCCTGGCCGATGCGCGTGCGCAACTCGCCGACGAACCCGCCCAGATCGCGCTCGCGCACGTTGGCGGTGATCACCACCCGCCGCTTGCCATTCTCGCGGTTGATCTGATTGGGCCCGCGCTCCACCTGGATCTTCGCCACTTCCCGCAGCGGCACCGTACGAGGCCCACCATTGGCGCCGGTGGCCAGGCGGCTGGACTCGTCCACGCTGGCGCTTTCCGGCAGTGGAATGGGCAGATCTGCCAGCACAGCCGGGTCTTGGCGCTGCGATTCGGGCAGGCGCACGACCAGGTCGAAGCGGCGGTCGCCCTCGATCAACTGGCCGGCGACACTGCCCCCAATGGCGGTGGCCACCGTTTCTTGCACGTCGCCCGGGTTCAGGCCATACCGAGCCAATGCCGCCGGATCTGGTGTGATGGTCAGCAGCGGCAGGCCGGTGACCTGCTCGGCCTTGACATCCTCGGCGCCGGGGACGCTGCGCATGATCCGCTCGACCCGGCTGGCCAGACGGGTCAGCTGGTCGAGGTTGTCACCGTAGACCTTGACCGCAACGTCAGAGCGGACGCCGGAGATCAGCTCGTTCGTGCGCATCTGGATAGGCTGGGTGAACTCGTAATTGCTGCCCGGAATTTCCTTGGCCGCTGCCTCCAGCTCTTCTACCAGCTCGGCCTTGGGCTTGCGCGGGTCGGGCCACTGGTCGCGGGGCTTGAGCATCAGGAAGGTGTCGGCCATCGACGGCGGCATCGGGTCGGTGGCCACCTCGGCGGTGCCGATCTTGGAGAAGATGTTGGCCACTTCCGGGAACTGGGCCAAGCGCTTCTCCAGGGTTTCCTGCATGGCCACCGACTGCTCCAGGCTGGTGCCGGGGATACGCATGGGCTGCAAAGTGATGTCGCCTTCATCCAGGCTCGGCACGAACTCCGAGCCCAGGCGGGTGGCCAACACGCCACACCCCACCACCAGCACGGCCGCGCCGGTCAGCACCACAACCCGCCGGCGCAGCGCCCAATCCAGCAGCGGCGTGTAGCGAGCGCGTGACCAGCGCATCAGGCGGTTGTCGTGCTCAGCCACACGACCGCGCAGGAAGGTGGCGATCGCCGCCGGCACGAAGGTCAGCGACAGCACCATGGCACCGGTCAGGGCCAGCACCACGGTGATGGCCATCGGGTGGAACATTTTCCCTTCCACCCCCGACAGCGCAAAGATCGGCAGGTAGACCGCCGCGATGATGCCCAGACCGAACAGGCTGGGACGGATCACCTCAGCGGTGGCCGAGGCGGTCAGGTCAAAACGCTCCTCATCGTTGAGCTGGCGGCCCAGCGCGTGCTGCGCCTCCCCGAATCGGCGCAGACAGTTCTCGATGATGATCACCGCCCCGTCCACGATCAGGCCGAAGTCCAGTGCGCCCAGGCTCATCAGGTTGCCCGACACGCCGCCACGGACCATGCCGATGATGGTGAACAGCATCGCCAGCGGAATCACTGCGGCGGTGATCAGCGAAGCGCGCACATTGCCCAGCAGCAGGAACAGCACCACCACGACCAGCAGCGCGCCCTCGATCAGGTTCTTGGACACGGTATTGATGGTGCGGTCCACCAGCGCGGTGCGGTCATACACGGCTTTGGCATGCACGCCCGGGGGCAAGCTGGCGTTGGCGGCGGCCAGCTTGGCCGCGGCCGCCTGGGAGACCTCCCGGCTGTTGGCGCCAAACAGCATGAAGGCGGTACCGACCACGACCTCATGGCCATTCTGGGTGGCCGCGCCCGTGCGCAGCTCCTTGCCTTCGCCGACGCTTGCGACATCGCGCACCCGAATGGGCACGCCATCGCGCCGGTCCAGCACGATGTTGCCGATCGCCTCCAGATTGGCCAACTGGCCGGGCACGCGCACCAGGAACTGCTGGCCGTTGCGTTCGATGTAGCCGGCGCCGATGTTCTGGTTGTTGCGCATGACCGCGGCGACTACGTCGTTCAACGTGAAGCCCAGCGCCACCAGCTGGGCCGGATCCGGGGTGATGTGGATCTGCCGCTCAAAGCCGCCGATGGTGTTGACCTCGGTGACGCCGGGCGTGGTGCGCAGCTGCGGCCGGATCACCCAATCCTGCAGGGTGCGCAGGTCCGTGGCCGTGTACGGGGTGCCGTCGGGCTTGCGGGCATTGGGCTCGGCCTCCACGGTGTACATGAAGATCTCGCCCAGGCCGGTGGAGATGGGGCCCATCTCCGGATCCAACCCGTCAGGCAGTTGGGAGGCGATCTGCTGCAGGCGCTCGGCGACCTGTTGGCGGGCAAAGTACAGGTCGGTGCCGTCCTTGAATACGACAGTGACCTGGGAGAGCCCGTAGCGTGACAGGGAGCGGCTGTAGTCCAGCTTGGGCAGGCCGGCCATGGCCGTTTCGATGGCGAAGGTCACCCGTTGTTCGGCCTCCAGCGGGGAGTAACCCGGGGCCTGGGTGTTGATCTGGACCTGGACATTGGTGATGTCCGGTGTGGCGTCGATGGAGAGGTGACGGTAGCTCCACACACCCAGCGCAATCAGCGCAGCGGTGAGCACCAGCGTCAGCCAGCGGTGGCGGATGGACAGCCCAATGAGGCGTTCGAGCATGGCGGGCCTCATTCTTCTTCCACGGTGGACTTTTCGATGTCGGCCTTGATCAGGAAGCTCTGGGCCACCACCACCTGTTCACCGGCCTTGAGCCCTTCCAGCACTTCGGCGCGCTCAGCGTCGCGGCGCCCCAGCTTGACTGGCCGGGTGTGGTAGGTCTCTCCCTGCTGCACGTAGACCACGTCCTGGTCTTCTGCGGTCTGCAGCGCGGTGATCGGCACCACCAGCGCCGCCGATTGGCGATCCACGGTGACCCGCGCCTTGACCGCCGAACCGGGCCGCCACAGGCCATCGGTGTTGGCCACGGTGGCGCGCGCAATGGTGCTTTGGCTGGCGGTGGCGGTGCCGGGCAGGACGCGCTCCAAGGTGGTCTGCGCGGTGACGCCATCGCTCAAGCGGGTGACCGTCACCGGCACGCCCGCACCGATGTGCTGGACGTCGGCGCCGAAGATGTGCAGGTCCACCCACAGCGTGGACAGGTCGGCGACCTCGAACAGTGGCGCGCCCTCAGCCGCCGCCATGCCCACGGCGGCCGTACGCGCCATGACCACGCCACTGATCGGCGCGGTGACGGTATAGGTGGTCAGGCTTAGATTGCTCTCTACCGTGGCCAGTGCCTGGCCGGCCCGTACCTGATCACCAACGCCGGCTCGCACAGAGCGGACTGGTCCGGGGAAGCGTGCAGTGACCTGGGCGATGCGCCCATCGATGGGGGTGAGCAGCCCTTGCACCTCATGCTCGTCAGCAATCTCACCGGGGCCTGCCGGCGCGACCTGGATTCCCGCCGCCTCCGCCGCCTTGGCGGCAATCTTGGTTTCCAGCGGCGCTTCCTCGTGCTCGCCGTGTTCTTCGCCCTCAGCCGCGGCGCCGCCCTCGGAGCCTTCGCTGGGGTCGGACGCATTGCAGGCGGTCAGCAACAGGGCCATGCCCAGTGCGGTCCAGGAAAAACGGCTCATGGGCTATCTCCAAGTGAAGCGGCCGCCGGCGGCGTTACAAGCGCCTGGCCGGTCAGTCGTTGAATTTCGATCAGGGCGCGCTGCGCATCCAAGGCCACGTCCAGCTGCTGCTGGGCCATGGCCGTACGTTCGGACTGCAACTGTGCCCATTCCAGGTAGCTGATGGCGCCGGCGCGATAGGCGCGCTCGGCAGCCTGCTCAGCCCGGGCCAGCTTCGGCAGTACGTCGCTATGCAGGCGCGCCACCTCGGCCTGCGCCACGGTGTAGCGGCCATGGGCCTCGACCAGCGTGGAATACAGCGACAGGCCCTTGGCCTCGCGCTCGATCGTCAGGACCTCCAGCTCGGCTTCGCCGGCGCGGATCTCTGGCTGTGCGCGGCTGCGGCTGCCCAGCGGCATGGACAGGCTGGCCACCAGCGCGGTGTCGTCGGACTCCTGCAGGCGGCGCACACCGAGCTGCCAGGACAGGTCCGGTGAGGCCGCTGAATGCGCCAGCTGCAGTCGTGCCTGCGCGATCCGTCGAGCGTTGGCAAACTGCGCCAGTTCCGGCGTCCGCTCCAGCTCATCGGCCAGCGTCTGCATGGAGGCGATCGCCGGCAGGGCCATCGGATCGGCCGGGATCACCTCGAAGGTGGGAGTACGTTCGCCCCACAGCGCGGCCAGATGCTGACGGGCGGCCAGTCGCTGTTGCACGGCCCGATCACGCGTCAGCTCGGCCCGCGCCAGCGCTGCCTGCGCGGTGAGCAGCACCGATTCGGGTGAAGCGCCGGCCTGCAGGCGCTGTCGGGCGGCGGCCACGGTTCGCTGGCGCTGGCCAACATCCATGTCCGCCAGGCCGCGTTGCCGGTCGGCACCGACAACCGCCAAATAGCGCTGCGCTGTCTCGGCGAGCAGGTCCAGCCGCCCGGTCTCGCGCTGCACGGCCAGTGCATCAATCCGGCTTTGGGCCAAGGTACGGCGGGCGTCGAGCTTGCCGCCGCGCTCCAGCACCGAGCTCAGGCTCAAGGTCAACTCGGCGCTGTCCAATCCACGTGCCGCGCCAGTGCCCAACGCATTTTCGACCTCGGCACCGAGCGTCCACGGTGGGCGCTGCACCGCCTGGTCGCGCTCGGCAGCGAGCACGGTGGCCCGCGCATCGACCAAGCGCAGCTCGGGGTGGGTTTGGGCCACGCGCGCGAACGCGTCGTCCAAGGTCATCAGTTCGGCCGCTGCCGCCGGCGCTGTCGCCGCAGTCAGCAGCAGCCATGCGGCCAAGGCCGCCAATCGCACATGCATGGAAGTACTCCGAAGGGTTTCGACATCAACAAACGATCACCACCGCGCACAGCAGCAGGTCGCTAGGCCGGCGCTGCCGGCGGAGATCACCCTGCGATCGGAGGCCGGAACGGCGCGACCGGCTGCTCGTGCGGATACGGGAACGTGTTGACTTGCATCACCGGCAAATGCCGGCCGATGTCCGCAACGGTCAGCAGGATCTCAGGGGGCTGCGCGGCCTGGCTGCAGCACAACGCCAGCTGCTGAAGGCGGTGCAAGGCGGCGCCGATGCCGCGCTCAGGTGCCGGTGCGGCCACTGCCGGCCCATGGGCGGCAATGGTCGGATGGATGTGAACGTGCAGTTCGCTCGCCAGACCTAAGACCGGCTGGACCAGCAAACCCACCGCCAGCTGCGCCAGCAGCAGCCAGCGTAGGCCCGTCCGCAGCCGGCCAAGGGCGATCATGCAGGTGTCTTGCGCGCGTCGGCACGTGCCCGGCGGGCATCACCGAGAATCTCGAAGGCTTCCTTGATCACATACAGACCGATCAGGGCGCCGATCACGAAATCCGGGTAGGGGCTAGCCAACCACCACACCAACAGGCCGGCCAGGATCACCCCAACATTGGCCACCACATCGGCGCGGGTGAACAACCAGGTCGCCCGCAGATGCACTTCGCCGGACTTCAGCGGCGCCAGCATGCGCAGTACGGTCATATTGACCACCAGCGACAGCAGCGCCGTGCCGATCATCCAGCCACTGACCGGCTCGGCGCCGTACATCACGCGACGGCCGACCTCCACCAGCACACCCACGCCCAGCACCAGCAATACGCTGCCACTGACCCAGGCTGCGTTCGCCTTGAAGCGGGCCGTGCGCCCGATGGCGACCAGGCCAATGGCGTAGGCGGTGGCGTCAGACAGCATGTCCAGCGCGTCGGCCAATAGGCCTGTGGAATGGGCAACCCAGCCGGCGATGCCGCCGATCACGGCCATCGCCGCATTCAGGGCAAGGGCGATCCAGAGCACGCGCCGCTCCTGCGCGTTCTTGGCCTCGTGGTGGCAGCCGCAATCACTCATCGGAACATCTCCAGTCGCAGGGAAGCCAGGCCCAGGCGGACCGCTGGCATGGCACAGCCGGTGAGGGTAAAGTCCGTAGCTACTACGGAGTCAAGCGCACTACGAATGAAAATCAGTGAGGCTGCCGACGCCAGTGGGTGCCATCTGGAGACCATCCGCTATTACGAGCGGATCGGCCTGCTGCCGCGCCCGGGGCGCTCGGGCAATGGCTACCGGGTCTATGGCCCGGCCGACATCGAGCGACTGCGCTTCATTGCGCGCGGCCGGGACCTGGGCTTCAGCCTGGAGGAGGTCCGCAGCCTGCTGCAGTTGGCGGGCGATGAAGAGCTTTCGTGCGGGGACGTGGATCGGCTGGCCCGCAGCCATCTGACCGACGTGCGGGCGCGCATGGCCGACCTGCAGCGCATGGCCAGCGAGCTGGAACGGGTGATTGCCAGTTGCCACGGCGGGCAGCGGGCTGAATGCACCATCCTGTCAACGCTGCGGCAGCCGGCCTCGGTGGAGGCCACGCGCCAGTGACCGAACTGGACCGCTACCTCGATGCGGCCACGCGCCAGAACACGGTGCGCAGCTATGCGTCGGCGCTGCGGCACTTTGAAGTCGAGTGGCAAGGACACCTCCCAGCGACACCGGACAGCGTGGCCCGCTACCTGGCCGCGTATGCGCAGACCCTGGCCACCAGCACCCTTCGCCACCGGCTGGCCGCCATTGCCTCTTGGCACCGCGACCACGGCTTTGTCGACCCGACCCGGTCGCCGCTGGTGCGCAAGGTGCTCAAAGGCATCCAGACCCTGCACCCGGGCCAGGTCAAGCAAGCCGCGCCGCTCCAGATTCGGCGGCTGGTCGAGCTCGATGACTGGTTGGCTGCAGCGATCGCTGCGGCGCATGCCCGGGGCGATGGAGCGGCAGCGCTTCGCCACCAACGGGACCGAGCGCTGGTGCTGCTCGGATTCTGGCGTGGCTTTCGCGGCGATGAACTGCTGCGGCTGGAAGTGGCCCATCTCACGCTGGTGCCGGGACAGGGGATGACCTGCTTCCTGCCGCGCAGCAAGGGCGATAGGCAGGCCGCCGGCGTCACCTACAAAGTGCCAGCGTTGTCGCGGCTGTGTCCGGTGGAGGCGACCCAGACGTGGCTGCAGGCGGCTGGCGTGCAAGAAGGGCCGGTGTTTCGAGCGGTCAACCAGTGGGGCCAGATAAGCGCCGAAGGCCTCCATCCCAACAGTTTGGTGCGCTTGCTGCGCGAGTTGCTGGCCAGTGCCGGGTTTGCCGATGCTGGGCTCCACAGCAGCCACTCGCTGCGCCGCGGGTTTGCCAGCTGGGCCAACGACCAAGGCTGGGATATGAAGGCGCTGATGGAGTACGTGGGCTGGCGCGATGTGCACTCGGCCATGCGTTACCTGGACGGGCGTGACCCGTTCGCCCGGGATCGCATTGAAGCGAGCCTGCCCAGCCCAACCGCGCCAGCTCCGACGATGGTGCTGCCGGCGCCCGAGGGCAAATCTGCCCTGCAGCTGCGCCTACGCCTGGTGCTGACCCCGTTTGCCCGCGCCGGCCGCGGCGCGGCCAGAGCCCGGGGTCGGATCGAAGAGATCTGCTTGGCCCCGTTCAAGGCTATGCGCCTGAACACCGCCAGCAGCGAGTACCGGTTGACTGTTCCCACCGATCCCGACCGGGATCTGGATGAAATCCTGGCCACGTTGCTCGATGACATGCACCGCATGGCCGATACGCACCAGTGTTTCCTGGAAGCGTCACTCAGTACAGACGACGGCCGGCACTGGGACTGATTCCCCTCACAACCTCCGGATCCAATGGCTACCCTTCACGAGACCGCCTACCCGCGACTGAAGCCTGATCCCACCGCCAAGGAACTGGAGGAGGTCTATACCCCCTACCGCAGCTGAAATCGCCTTTGCCAAGCAGCTGACTGCCCAGCCGGGTCCGCAGCTGGCGGTACTGATCCATCTCAAGCTCTTCCAACGCTTAGGCTACTTCACGCTGTTGGCGGAGGTGCCTGAGCGGATCCGGCAGCACATCGCCAAGGCCGCACGTCTCGGCCGCGTGCTGGCCTCCGACCAGCTCGAACGCTATGACGTCTCCGGCAGCAAGCGCCGGCATATGCCACAACTTCGGCAGTTCATTGGGGTACGTCCCTTGGACAAGTCGGGGCTGGCTTGGCTGGATACGGTGGCCACCGCCGCAGCCCAGACCAAGCACACCATCCCAGACATCGTGAACGTCCTGCTTGAAGAGCTGGTGCACCATCGCTACGAACTGCCTGGCTTCCGCACCCTGGAGCTGGCCGCCATCGGTGCCCGCGAGCGGGTCAATTTGGGGTACTACCGCAGCATCAGCCATGCACTGACGCCTGCCACGCGCACGCTCATTGATGAACTGCTGCGCGCACCGGAAGGGTCCAGGTTCACCGGCTGGCACTCGCTCAAGCGCGAGCCTGGCCGCCCGACCAACAAGGAGGTGGACCGCCCAGCCTTTTGTAGACACCCGCAGGCCATAATTCATGGCTACAGCAGAGGTGTTCATGAGCAGCAAGCGATACACGGATGAGTTCAGGGCCGAGGCGGTCAAGCAGGTGCTCGAGCGCGGCTTCACGGTGGTGGATGTGGCCGCGCGCATCGGAATCCCCAAGCACACGCTGTACGACTGGGTGCAGAAGGCGAAGAAGGCCGGCAAGCCGGCCGCAGGCGCTGCGCCGACCGGGACCGATTCGGCGGAGGTGCGCCGCCTCAAGGCCGAGCTGCGGCGCGTGACCGAGGAGCGCGACATTCTATAAAAAGCCGCCGCGTACTTTGCCAGGGGGTAAGGGCGAAGTACGCGTTCATGCGCGCGCATATCGGCGAGTTCAGGCTGGTCGCAATGTGCCGGGTCCTCGGCGTGCACCGGAGCGGCTACTACGCCTGGGTTCGGCAGTCGCTCAGCCGGCGTGAGCGCGAGGACCAACGGTTGCTTGGCCTCATCAAGCACTCCTGGCTGGCCAGCGGAGGCGTGTACGGCCACCGCAAGATCACGCTGGACCTGCGCGAAGCGGGCGAGACCTGCAGCCGCCACCGCGTGCAGCGGCTGATGAAGGCCGAAGGGCTGCGTGCGCAGGTCGGCTACGGGAGCAAGCCGCGGCATCGGGGTGGCCCGGTGGGTGCGGTCGACAACGTGCTCAACCGCGACTTCGCCCCCGACGCACCGAACAAGGTCTGGGTCACGGACATCACCTACATCCGCACCTACGAGGGCTGGTTGTACCTGGCGGCGGTGATGGACCTGTACTCGCGGCAGATCGTGGGCTGGGCCACGGCGCCGACGATGACCAGCGACCTGGTGCTGCAGGCCCTGGTGGCAGCAGCGTGGCGACGCAAGCCGGGCCCCGGCGTCATGGTGCACTCCGACCAGGGCAGCCAGTTCACCAGCAGCGACTGGCAATCATTCCTCAAGGTGCATCGGATGGTCCCGAGCATGAGCCGTCGCGGCAACTGCCACGACAACGCGGTGGCCGAGAGCTTCTTCAGCGTCCTGAAGAAGGAGCGGATCAAGCGGCGGATCTATCCGACCCGGGCCGCGGCAGCCTCGGACGTGTTCGACTACATCGAGATGTTCTACAACCCGGTTCGTCGCCATGGTTCCGCTGGCGATGTCTCACCGGTAGAGTTCGAAAGGCGCTACGCGCAAAGCGGCCGATGAGTGTCTATGAAACTCTGGGCGGTCCAGAGGTGCATTTGAACTTGGCC
>NZ_LLXS01000071.1:0-537 GCF_001431585.1 Stenotrophomonas pictorum JCM 9942
CCAGACCCAGCACCGGGTACACGCTCAGATCGATCTTGTCTTCCAGCTCGCGGCGCTCCTGCTCCAGATCGGCCTTGAACTGCGGATCGGCGGCCAGCCCGGTGGCGGCCAGGCTGACACTGGTCTTGGCCGAGATCACGCCCAGGTCGGCGTAGAAGCCCAGGCCTTCACCGCGCGAACGGTAGCCCACGCCCACATACGGCGCCACGCTGTCCTTGATTTCCACGCGGCCACGCAGCTGGCCCACATCGGCGGCGGTGTACTGCACGCCGTTGAACTCGTAGACCCCGCCGGCACGCGGGGTACCGGTGACAGCCGCGCGGATATCACCGACCACCAGACCGGCCGAGACGTGGAAGCCGCCCGACAGCGGATGCCAGTTGAGCTTGACGGTGGCGTTGTTGAATTTCAGATCACCCTGGTAGCGGACGTCATCGGTGTTCTCGTCGCCGTCGATGGTGAAGGCGTTGTAGCCCACGGTGGCGGAGAAGCGCTCGGTGAACTGCGAATTCAGGTCCACGCCATAGCCCAGCGTGG
>NZ_LLXS01000072.1:0-1002 GCF_001431585.1 Stenotrophomonas pictorum JCM 9942
GCGTCTTGAGCTGATACCGCAGGCGCCCGGCGTCATCGCTGCGGAGCAAAGGCCACGGCCAAGTGGGCCCGCGCTCGGGTCCAATCGCGCCGCACGGTCCGGACACTCACCTGGAGGGCCTCGGCGGTCTCCTCCTCGCTCAGGCCGCCGAAGTAACGACATTCGACGACCCGGAGCAGGCGTGGGCTCTCTTTCCCGAGGACCTCGAGCGCCTCGTTCAGCTCGAGCACGAAGGCGCTCTGGTCGTCGATCGAGATCTGCCGCTGGTCGAGGGGCTCCGGCACGACTCCGGCTCCTCGTTTGTGGCGGCCCCGCTTGCGGGCGGCGTCGACGAGGAGCTGGCGCATCGCCGTCGAGGCCACGGCGAAGAAGTGGACGCGGTCGGCGAATCGCTGATCGTTGCGGGCGAGCTTGAGATACGCCTCGTGCACCACCGCCGTGGTGTTCAAGGTGGGGCTGCCGAGCTCGTCTCGGCGGCGCAGGCGGCGGGCGATCGCCCGCAGCTGCGAGTAGACCAGGGGAAGTAGGTCGGACAGGGCCTCGGCCTCACCAGCCTGGAGGCGTTCGAGCAGGTGCGCGATCTGCCCCGCCTCGGGGTCGTGGACATCCGCGGCACCTGAGCAATCTGCTTTCTGATTCATAGAAGTTCGGCTCGAGATCGTTCGTCGCAGCACCGACCGCTACGATACCGTGATCAGGTGGACTCACCGCCGGTAGCCAATGGTCTGGGAGAGCGGCAGCTGGGAGTACCGGCCCAGGCGCCGGCCCCCGCAGACTGCGGCAAATCTCGGTGGCTCGGGGTATAGGAAGTTCAACCGCCCTTTTTGGCGAGTCTGGCGGGTAGGAAGCGGCCGCGCAAGCGCCGCTTTGGGCACAGATCGGGCACAGATCGGGGGTTCATGCGTGGGTTTTCGACATCGCGGGGCCACGCAGCGGCTCAGTGCGTAGCCATTTCTCACCGAATCCCGGCACAGGCGTCGTGCAGCGCGGCGCGGAGTGTGG
>NZ_LLXS01000073.1:0-512 GCF_001431585.1 Stenotrophomonas pictorum JCM 9942
GCTTACCCGGGCTACTCGCTGAGCGTGGACTCTAGCTGGTACTCCGAAGGATAGTCAGCAGGCAATGCATGGCCGAGCAAATACTGCTGGACGGGCCATACGCCGTACGGGTTTGGCGCACGCCCGGGCTCCCCGGCTTTGAAGTCGTCTGTTACGTCCAGAATTGACTGATCCCCAGGCAACAGCCTCAAAACGTCCGGGTCGCTTTCGAGCACTGCAAGGTAATAGCGCCCCACGACTAGCTTTATCCCGCAACAGCTGCCCTCTAGAGCTACTTTGGCCGTCGCTGGAGCAGCGCCCTTCAGTACACGGACGATGTTGATGTTGCCCTTGAGATTCGAAGGCCAAGGATAGGAATCTGCTAGTTCGAGCGATGTGAGACGGAAAACGAAGATGTGTTCCGCCCTAGCGAGATTTTCTTGAAACGAAGGCACGATCGGGTCAGAGCACGCAGATGCAGCCGGTGAGAGCAACAAGAGGACGGTTATAGCCAGGGCAGCAGCTTTCATAGG
>NZ_LLXS01000074.1:0-8409 GCF_001431585.1 Stenotrophomonas pictorum JCM 9942
CGGCAGGTGGTGCGCGCCACGCTGCCACAGGCCCGGATCGTGGTCGATCGATTCCATATCCAGCGCATGGCGAACGACGCGCTGGAGAAGCTGCGCAAGCGCATTCGCAAGGATTTGTCCACCCGGCAGCGCCTCAAACTCAAGGACGAGCGGTTCCTGCTGCTCAAGCGGCAGCACGACCTGACAGGGAGAGATATGGACCGGATGCGGGAATGGTTCCAACAGTTCCCGCTCCTAAGCGAAGCCCACGCGCTCAAGGAAGGATTTCTGTCGATCTGGGATCAGAAGACCCGCCCAGCAGTAGAAGCCGCCTGCGCGAAGTGGCAGGCCAATATTCCGACCGAATTGGCGGCCACGTTCAAGGACCTGACCACCGCCGTGCACAACTGGCACGACGAAATCTTCGCCTACTTCGAGCAGCCGATTACCAATGCCTATACTGAGTCAGTCAACCGAGTGGCCAAAGACATGAACCGCATGGGCAGGGGTTACAGCTTCGAGGTGCTTCGGGCGCGCATGCTCTACGACAAGAAGGCGCGCAAGGATGGCTCGGTTATCGAAACCGTGTTGGTCGATGACGACGACCCAATGACCACGGACTTCGTGTTCCAGCGGATGACCACGGCGGCAACGCGCAAGAAGAAGATCACGCGCGTGGTCGAGTACGGCCCCTATCTCCCGACGCTGGCGCGGCTACTCGAAGAGGGGTATTTCGAATAGTCCTCAGCCCATTGTGCAAGAGGCGGCGCTTCAGCCTGAATTTGTGATTCAGCCGATGAAGCATAGGTAAGAGGCCCAGCCACTACCCCGCGCAACAGGACAGTTGCTTTACGTCCTTGGTGAAGGTTTGTGCCGCGAGTTTCAGCCCCTCGACCATCGTCAGGTAGGGGAATAACTGGTCGGCCAACTCTCGCACCGTCATGCGGTTGCGAATCGCCAGTACTGCGGTTTGGATCAGCTCGCCTGCTTCCGGGGCTACCGCTTGCACGCCGATCAGTCGTCCCGAACCGGCCTCCGAAACCAGCTTGATGAAACCGCGCGTGTCGAAGTTGACCAGCGCCCGGGGCACGTTGTCGAGCGTCAGCGTGCGGCTGTCGGTCTCGATACCGTCGTGGTGCGCTTCGGCTTCGCTGTAGCCCACGGTGGCGACCTGCGGGTCGGTGAACACCACCGCCGGCATCGCCGTCAGATCCAGCGTCGCGTTGCCACCCGTCATGTTGATTGCAGCGCGGGTGCCGGCCGCCGCCGCGACGTAGACGAACTGCGGCTGGTCAGTGCAGTCGCCGGCGGCATAGATGTGCGGCACGGTAGTGCGCATCGCGTGGTCGATGGTGATGGCGCCTTGCGCATTGACCACCACACCGGCCGCGTCGAGGTTGAGCGTGCGGGTGTTTGGGGTGCGGCCGGTGGCGAACAACAGCCGGTCGGCATGCAGTTCGCCGCGTTCGGTGGTGAGCACGAATTCCCCATCCTCATAGGCGACCTGGCTGGCCTGGGTGTGGTCCAGCACTTCGATGCCTTCGGCGCGGAACACGGCCGTGATGGCCTCGCCAATGGCGGGGTCTTCGCGAAAGAACAGTGTGCTGCGCGCCAGCATGGTCACCTTGCTGCCCAGCCGGGCAAAGGCCTGCGCGAGTTCGACGGCCACCACCGACGAGCCGATCACGGCCAGCCGATCGGGGATCGTGTCGCTGGCCAGCGCTTCGGTCGACGTCCAGAAGGGCGTGTCTTTCAAGCCCGGGATCGGTGGAATCGCCGGACTGGCCCCGGTGGCGATGAGGCAGCGGTCGAAACTCACCTCGCGCATCCCGTCGTCAGCGGTTGCCACGGTCAGCGTGTGCGCATCCTTGAATCGGGCATCGCCGCGCAGCACGGTGATGGTCGGGGTGCTCGTCAGGATGCCTTCGTACTTGGCGTGGCGCAGTTCATCGACGCGCCCCTGCTGCTGAGCCAGCAAGCGCTTACGCAGAATCTTCGGCGAGGCGGCGGCAATGCCGTCATCGAACGGACTCTCGCGACGCAGATGCGCAATGTGGGCAGCGCGGATCATGATCTTGGACGGCACACATCCGACGTTGACGCAGGTGCCGCCGAGAGTGCTGCGCTCGATCAGCGTCACACGCGCCCCTTGCTCGACGGCCTTCAACGCCGCCGCCATCGCCGCGCCGCCGCTGCCGATCACGGCCACGTGCAGTGCAGCCTCATCGTCCTCGCGCTTTGGTTCGCCGCCCAGCCGCTCTTGTGCATTGTTCAGCAGGTCGCTGGGTTGCCCCGGCGCATCGGCAAGCTGCGCTCGGTAACCGAGTGCGGATACCGCCGCGACCAGCGAGGTCACGTCCGCGGCGGTACCTACGCTGGCCTCAATCTCGGCCCGGCGCTGTGGGTAGGACACTGAGGCCGAACGCACGCCGGGCACCTTTTCCAAGGTCTGCTTGACGTGCTCGGCGCACGACCCGCAGGTCATGCCACCGATGTGCAGCGTGATCGCCTCGGTCATGAGCGTGTGCTCACTTCTTGACGGTAGACGGGTAGCCGGCGTTCTCGGTGGCTTTGGTCAACGCGGCCGGAGTGGTCTTGGCATCGTCGTAGGTTACCACCGCCTCCTTGGGCTCCCAGGTCACCTTGGCCTCGATGACGCCTTCGACCTTGGTCAGCGCCTTTTTGACCGTGATCGGACAGGTGGCGCAGGTCATGCTCGGCACCGACAGCATGACGGTTTTGGTGGCGGCCCAGGCGGGAGCGCTGAGGGCAACGGTCAGAGCGAGCAATGCGACGAGTTTCTTCATGGCAATCTCCTTTCAGTAGAACAGGGGCATGAGGTAGGGGAACACGAGCGCGATCAGCACCAGGGCGGTGACGATCCAGAAGATCACCTTGTAGGCCGTCCGCACCTGGGGCACGGCGCATGCGTCGTCCGGCGCGCAGGCGCGAGCCGGCCGGAAGATGCGACGCCACGCGAAGAACAGCGCCACGAGCGCCACGCCAATGAAGATCGGCCGGTACGGTTCCAGCGCGGTCAAGTTGCCGATCCAGGCGCCGGAGAAACCCAGCGTGATCAGCACCAGCGGACCGAGGCAGCAGGTCGAGGCGAGGATGGCGGCGAGGCCACCGGCGGCCAGTGCACCGCGGCCGTTGCTGGGGTCTGCCATGTGAGGGATCTCCTTCCGAGACGTTGCGTGATGCGCTAAGGTTACTTCCGTAGTCAAGTACGGAGTCAAGCGCGATGGTGAACGATCCGCAAACACTGACCATCGGGGCTTTCGCCAAGGCCGCTGGGGTCAACGTGGAGACCATCCGGTTCTATCAGCGCAAGGGGTTATTGCCAGAACCAGGTCGGCCCGTCGGCAGTATTCGCCGCTACGGATCGGCGGACGTGGCGCGGGTGCGTTTCGTGAAATCCGCCCAGCGGCTGGGGTTCAACTTGGACGAAGTCGGCCAACTCCTACAGCTTGAGGACGGCACTCACTGCAGCGAAGCCGCCGAGCTGGCTGCGCTCCAGCTCACCGACGTGCGCACCAAGATGGCGGACCTGACGCGAATCGAAGCGGTGCTGTCACGGTTGGTCAACGAGTGCCATGCGCAGCGAGGCACTGTGTCGTGCCCGCTGATCGATTCTCTGCACGGGAGCTAGGCGCGTGGCTTAACCCGGTTTTCCGTTCCACTGCGCCTCAAACCCCAGTTCGAGCCGGGGGCAAGGTGACCTGCCACTGATTGTTTCCTTGCACCGACATGCGCCAGACAAAGCCCACACTGAAGGCTAAAAGCGCGTAAGCCTTGCGATACCAGAAACCTACCGAACGAGAGCTGTCAGACAAGAAGGGCTAGTGCGGTCTTCCCACACTAAAATCCGGATACCCAAATAAAAAAGGATCCGACCACATCCTGCCAGCCCCTATTGGCTGGCAGGAAAGTCGATCCGGTTTCCCACTGGTTCTCGCGTGTGGCCATCAAAGCCAGCCACGTTCCGCCAGGGTTACAGTCTGCAGTCCACCGACCACCACGTGATCAATCAGGCGCACGTCGACCAGGGCGAGCGACTGCTTGAGTCGCTCGGTCACCGCGCGATCCGCAGCTGATGGTTCTTCCAAGCCCGACGGATGGTTGTGCGCCACGATCACCGCTGCGGCGTTGCAGCGGAGCGCGTGACGCACCACCTCCCGCGGATGGACCTCGGCTCCGTCGATGGTTCCGTGGAACAGTTCCACGTACCCGACCAAGCGGTGACGGGTGTCCAGGAAGGCAGCAGCAAAAACCTCCTGACCCAACCCGCCCAGCTTGTCGCGGAAGAAGGCCTTGGCGGTCTGGGGGTCCGAAAAGGCGGCCCCTCGCTGCATCCTCTGCCCGACGACGGCGCGGGCCGCCCCCAAGACCTCGTCGGCGCTGGCAACCTTGTAGGATCGCGCGCCGCTTCGAACGTACAGCAGGGGCAAGCTCATGGGTGGTGACTCCATCTGGTTCTCCTCGATGAATTTTCGTGCCCTGATTCGACGACAACAGAGAAGGGGCGCGGTTCCGCCCCCTTGCTCCTTTCCCTCACGTTGCCCTGCCTTGCCCGCAAGCCAGGCAGTTCCGACGAGCCCCCACTACGCGCCGTGGACACCCTCCTGCCCGGCCACCTGACCGGCGTCCTCCGGATCCGGCTGTCGCTTGACGCACTGCATGACCTTGACCTTCTCCATGAAGGTGTTGAGTCCGTAAAGGGCGAAGCCGTACACCACGGCCCCACCAATTGCCTTCAGCATGGTCTTCCTCCTCTTGATTGACGATTAACCGCCCGCGATCCGGGCGACCTTGCTCTCCAGCCTGTCCTGCAAGCTGCCGCCAGACGGCCCGCTTGGGACGCCGTTGCCGGCCACACCCGCTTCGCCGGGATAGAACTCCTCCACCACAGCCGGCACGTCCTCTACCAGGTCCTCGAAGGCGCCGTTGGCGAAGCCGAGCCTGGCGGCCTCGTCCAGAGCCGCCTGATCGAAGCCGGCGTCCTTGCGGGCCTGATCGAGCGCCCTCGCCTCCCCGATGGCCTGCTCCAACGACAGGCCCGACCTGACCACCAGATCGACGTAATAGATCGCCGACCTGAAGCTCATCGTCGTGGACTTGCCGCGGAGCTTAAGTTCCAGCGGCATGCAGGCTAGGCGCCCATCGGAGACGGCATCGAAGTAGGCCAGGCGGGCTGCCAGCGTCCGGATCGTGTTGTACGACGTGGTGCGGAGCACAAAGCTCCCCAACTCGTCCTCGTCCCCGACCCTGACGTTCAAGCGGGCGTAGGCCTTGCACTCGCCCATGGCGAATGGACAACCATCCGGGCCAGGGCATACCTCCTGGGTGATGCCGTCCTTGCCCATCCTCCGGCTGGTCTCCCCGTTGCCGACACAGACCGGCCTGCCGGTCGTCCGGTCGAAGAGCGAGTAGTCGGCACGAAGGTTCAGTCCCGGGTCGTTGAACAGCAGCCGCACCGGGATCGAGCGCAGCTTGCCTCCGGCCTCCTTGCGAAGGGCCTCGTCCAGCGGATGCAGCACCCAGCCTTCCCGGTTCTGTACCTGACTGGTCAGCGTGAACTGATCATCCTTCTCCGGCAGGCGCTTGCCGTTGCGCTCGACCATGCGGCCGATTGAGATCCGCCCGACCACGGGCGGGGTGATCGCCAAGCCTTTCAGCATGGTCATGCTCCTTGGGTTTGATGGGGAACGAGCCGGAACCGCCGGGATCCGGGTCGGGCGACGATGAACTCAGCCACCAGGTCCGGGTGGGCCTCGGTCAACCGCTTGAGATCGACACTCGTGCCGTCCTTGGAACGCCGGTAGGTGATCTCACCACTCGGAAAGATCGCCCGAGAGGCGTCGCCCATGGACTGCTCCAACTGCTGGCGCATCTGCTCGGCCCGTTTGTCCATCTGGGCGATCTCGTCACGCAGCAGTACCAGCCCGTCGAAGGTGGCAGACAGTTCGGCGTCTTCGCTGAAGTCGAGGCTGGTGTCGTTGCCCCTGTACAAGCTGCGCAGGGCCCGGGCGGCAGACTCGCTGCCATCCGCCGGGGGCGGGGTATCCTGGGTCACGTACTCCCAGAACCTGGCCTCCAGCACGATCAGGCGCGAGACCACGTCCTCGTCGCGCTCGATTCGGTGCACCTCCAGCTTCTGGCCACAGAGCAGCACGGCCACGTCTGCGGCCGCCTTGCCGGTGACGGCCAGCTGGTGCTGGACCTGGATCTGGACATACTCGGGCACGCCATCCCGCCAGAGTCGTGAGCCGAACTCCCCGGCCGTCTTGCACTCCAGGATCTGCACGTCCGGAACGCCAACCACCTCCCGGTCGACATTGGCCAGCATGAAGCTGTAGGTCGGATGCTGAAGCACCGCGTTGACCCGGCGGACCTTCCGTCCGGTCTGCTCGGTATACGCACCGGCCACAAGTGGCTCCAGCAGGGTGCCCCAGTACATGGGACTGTCCTGGCCGGGCTCATCATCCCGGGTCGTCCGCCCGGTCTTCTCCATCCAGAGCTCAAGCTGGCTCTTGTAGGGACAGAGCCCCACCGCAGCGGCAGCATCGGAACTCCCGATGCCGCGATTGCGGACTTCCAACCACTCCTCACGCTCCATCGAGCGCGTGTCGACCAGACGAATCGCCGCTGATCTGCTCATTTCCAATCCTCCAATCGAAGAAGCCCGGCCTCCGTGGGGAGGCCGGGCTTATGGGTAGCTTTGACAGAGACGGAACCTACACCGGGGTTGTCGCCATCGCTGAGGCCAGCACCCCGTTGAGGATGCTCTGGGCGCTCTCAGGACCACCTCCGGCCAGGAGGTGCTTGCCGAAGGCCACGCCGAAGGGCTCGGCCACCTCGTAGCACCAGACACCGGGGAACACCTCACTACATGCGCGCCAGGCCCGAGTCAGAAGCTCAGCCTGATCGATGCATGCTTGGACGTAGCCCAACTCCCCTTGGAACGGGACCTTCGCGTACGGAGCCCCACTCTTGTCCAGTGCTTGCTTGGCCCCTATGGCGATGTACGCAACGTCGAGCTGATCGACGTCCATCGCTCAGGCCACCAGCTTTATGGCTTCGTCCCAGGCCCGTTGCTTGATCTGGGCGCCCGCCCCGAACCATGCCGCATCCCTGCGGTGGTCGTCGCTCCTGGCACGCCGGTGGTGGTCAACGAACTCCGTCACGCTGCTCAGGACGCCCCAGGCTGTCCCCTTGGCCGTTGACAGCTCCGACCCCCTGCCCGCGCCGTCGTACAGCGCACGGGCGACCGTGAAGGCCTGCTCGTTGACCGCGACTCCCTGCCCGTCCGGGTTGGGGTATGTCAACACCCGGCGCAGGAGTCCGTCCACCGAGTCCGGGTCTACCGGGGTCTCAACCAGCGCCCTCATCTGGGCCACAAACGAATCCCAGGTCGATACGGTGATGCCCAGCTGACGCTTCACCACGTCGGGGTCGAACTGACTGCGGTGCGGCACCTTCACGACGCCCGCATTGCTGCCCAGTGCGATGGCCAAGGTGTTGTTGCACACGACCCGAACCGAGGTGAACTGGGCTGTGGTGGCCAGCGTCCCATCACAGGCCGTGGCCAGCAGCAGGTAGCCTTCGACGCGGTCCTTCCGCTTGAGCACCGTGCTCTGCCCAGTCCTGGCCAAGGCCCAGAACTTACGGCCTTCGCGCAGTACGCCGGCCGTTTCCAGCTCAAAGCCGCCGACCTCGGTCAGGTCGCGATAGAACTCCAGGATCTCCCCCGGCTGGACGACCTTGTAGCGCTTGGAGACGACGGACAGCGGGGCTTGCGTGTCTGACCGGTACAGGACCTTCTGTTCCGGGAAAGCGTTGATGGCCCCGATCCCGTTCTTCCCGACCACGTAGCGGACTTCGGACTCTTCGATCGACCAGTCCATCCCGGCCTCGCGCTTCCAGACCTCGATGGGCTGCTGCGGCGCAAGCTTGTTGCCGAGCCCGTGCCACGGTCGTTCGCCGGCATAGGCCATTGTTTCAACCAGGTGCATCTTTCTTCTCCTAACTCTTGGGCATAAACGCACAAGGCCCGGCGAATGCCGGGCCTTGTGGTCTGTCGCGGGTTGGATTACGGAAATCTTGGGCGTTTGCAGCTGACGCATCTGGCGACGCTCACCAGAGCCGCCGCGACTACTACAAGAACGCAGTAGACCGCCTCGGACCTGTCACTCATAAGGAATCCATCTTCAAGGTGCACAAGGAGCGCTGTGCCCTTGCGCAAAGCCAGACCCTACTGGCTTCAACGAGGTGATATGTGGCTGAGATTTTCTTAGATCGACTCTTTGCGCATTATCCACTCACGCTCGGACGAAATCGCCAGTGAGTCAGTCCCCATGAGCCAGAAAAGGCCCAAAAGCCTGGAAGTATGAGGTGGTGCGTCCGCTCTCGGCCTATTCTGTTGAAAAA
>NZ_LLXS01000075.1:0-19532 GCF_001431585.1 Stenotrophomonas pictorum JCM 9942
GGACTTCTTCATGGTAGAAATTTTCCTTCGAAAACTTCTACTTCTCACTGCGCTGGTTTTGCGGGGGGATTACCTGACAACCCGACCAGTGCGATGCGGGTGATGCGGGTGATGCGGGTGATGCGGGTGATGCGGCGGCACTGTCCCCCACGCTCCCGCACGCCTCGCCATTCAGGCATGCTGCACTCCCGATCCCAAGCCCACACCGCCGATGACCCGCTACAAAGCCGCCGCCCTGCATTCCCTGCTCAGCCTGGCGCTGATCGGCCTGATCGCCGCCGTTGTCGTGCCGCTCTGGCACCCGTGGGGCATCTATCGTATTTCCGGGGTCCTACCGCTGTTGGCCATTCTGGCAGGCGTGCAGTTCGCAACGGGCCCACTGCTGACGCTCATCACCTACAAGCCAGGCAAAAAGACCCTGCGCCTTGACCTGGCCGTGATCGGAGTGCTGCAACTGGGCTTCCTCGGCGTCGGCCTGTATACGCTGTGGCAATCGCGCCCGGTATTCGTGGTCGCCAGCGATATGCGCCTGGCCGTCGTCCTGGCCAATGAAGTGGAGGCGGTCGACCTGACGCGAGCCAGCCGCCCGGAATGGACGCACCTATCATCGCGTGGCCCGCAACTGGTCGGTCTGAAACCCGGCGCCCAGCGCACCGACCACACCTCCGTACTTGCCGCCTTCCTCGACACTGGCATGGACCGTGAACAGAAACCCGTTTGGTACGTGCCTTACGCCAAAATTGCACCACGCCTGAGCATCACGGCCACTCCAAGCACCACCAATGGCCAACCTGCCGACAGTTCCACCTCACCGAGATTCGTCAGCTTGCCTATCGTGGCTCGGCACGGCACAGGGCGCATGGTGCTGAATGCCGCCACCCATTTACCGCAAAAAGTGGTGACTTACTGAGATCCACCAAGCCCTTATTCGCCATGAAGTGCAGACTGCAGATCCCCCCCACAGCTCAATATCCGTGACGGCAACTTAACTAAGTGGTGTCGGGTACCTCGCGGCAAAGCCCCCCATCTTTTACTTCATGCCTGCAGCTTTCCGGCACGACCCCGATGACAGATTGCAGATGACCGAGCTTGCCTCACCCGGCGATCTGGCGCTGATCGTTTGATCACCCGCCGTTGTCTTGGGCCATTTTTGCAAGTCGGCGCATCTTGCATTCAGGGGAGCAGGAAGATCGTCATAGTCCTGCCCCATTTCGCTGCTAACCGCGGTCAGCCATGAATTCAAGTACCCCTTTGCCTCACTCATGCAGGCGTTGTTGGCAGCCTTGATGGTGTAGTTACGGTATGCCGGCAGCGCAATGGCGGCCAGAATGGCAATGATCGCCACCACGATCATCAATTCGATCAACGTAAAGCCAGCACTCTTTCGAAACATGATCCAAACCCCCTGCAATCTGAATTCATCCCGCTCCGACATGAGCAAAAAAACTTGCGAGCAAAAATCGCGCCAATTGATCGTTCACGCAGTGTTTGGGCATGAAAAAAGGCGGGCCAAGCCCGCCTTTTTTCAACCATACAACTGACACTGACAAAGCAGACGTCGAATTACTTTTTGCCCGCATTCTTGATGCAGTTACCAGTAGCCAGGTCGCAGGTAACGGCACCCGTCTCGCCCGGATCAACGGCATCAATCGCACCGGAGGTGGTTGCCGTCGATGCCCACTTGGTCATGCCCGTGCAGCGCTTATTGGCAGGATCTGCAAGATCAGTGTAGGCAGTCGTGCCGTCACTGACAGCAACCAGCCAAGCATTGGTATAGGCCTTCGCCTCGCCCAAGCAGGCATTGTTAGCGGCTTTGATGGTGTAATTGCGGTAAGCCGGCAGCGCAATAGCAGCCAGAATGGCAATGATCGCAACCACGATCATCAGTTCGATCAGGGTAAAGCCCTGCTGCTTCTTCATGAGTACATCCCCTAGAGGTTGGATAGTGAACATGGTTGCAGGCACCACGCCTGCCCCGCATGGGGTTACAAAGCAGGTTGCGTGCCAATCATCTGAACACCCCCCTACTCCCCGCGACCATGATGGCAGCAACGCCGCAGATTGGAAGCCTTGTATGGGCGTTGTGCGAACCGCCCCGCAAAGTGACGCAAAACGTCATATTTTGACGACCAGGGCCGGACACCCACATGGACACACTGCAGTGCTGAGCGACGCCCAGCAGAACACCCGACAGCCGGCAATGCCGGTAAAGCCGGTAGCCCAGAAAGACAGTACCGAGCTCTACATTGGAAGGGAGAGGCCTAGTACCGCTGGGTGCCGGAACCGCACAGTGGTTGGGACGGAGGATGGCTGCTGACGTGACGGGCTTCGCCTATTTCGGCAGATGGGATGCCGGAGCCGGCCGATACGGATACCATGCGATGGTCGCCGGCCCGGGGAGGGCTGGCTGGGGAGCCTAAAGATATGTCCGTCACCCGTAGTGCCATCAAGAACGAGCCGGTCGCCCGCGGCACCAGCCAGCTGCAGCCGTTTGTCTGGGAGGGAACAGACAAGCGCGGCGTCAAGATGAAAGGCGAGCAGGACGCCAAGAACGTCAACCTGCTCCGCGCGGAGCTTCGCCGCCAGGGGATCAACCCCACCGTGGTCAAGCCGAAGCCCAAGCCACTGTTCGGCGCGGCAGGCAGCGCAATAAAGTCGAAAGACATCGCATTCTTCAGTCGTCAGATGGCGACAATGATGAAATCGGGTGTCCCTATCGTCAGCTCGCTGGAAATCATTGGTAGTGGCCACAAAAATCCGCGAATGGCCAAGCTGGTGGGCACGATCCGTGCGGATCTGGAGGGCGGATCTTCGCTGTATGAGGCTATCAGCAAGCATCCCGTACAGTTCGACGAGCTTTACCGCAATCTCGTGCGCGCGGGCGAAGGTGCAGGCGTACTGGAAACGGTACTTGAGACTATCTCCAGCTACCAAGAGAACTTGGAGGCCCTGAAGGGCAAGATCAAGAAGGCTCTGTTCTATCCGGCAATGGTCATTGCTGTCGCATTACTAGTCAGCGCTATCTTGCTAATTTTTGTGGTACCCCAATTTGAAGAGGTGTTCAGCAGCTTCGGCACTGAATTGCCGGTATTCACCCAGATGATTGTGGCGGCTTCTCGCTTCATGGTCAGCTGGTGGTGGCTAGTAGGCATGGTTGTCGTAGGTGCAATTACAGGCTTCCTATTTGCTTACAAACGATCACCGTCCATGCAACATGGAATGGATAGATTGACCCTCAAGGTGCCGGTGATCGGACAGATCCTGCACAACAGCGCGATCGCCCGTTTCGCCCGCACCACGGCGGTGACCTTTAGAGCCGGCGTACCACTGGTCGAGGCATTGGGCATTGTTGCCGGCGCCACCGGCAACAAAGTCTACGAAGAGGCCGTGCTACATATGCGCGATGACGTGGCTGTTGGCTATCCGGTGAACATGGCAATGAAACAAGTCGGCGTCTTCCCGCACATGGTCATTCAAATGACTGCCATCGGCGAAGAGGCTGGCGCACTGGACACGATGCTGTTCAAGGTGGCCGAGTATTTCGAGCAGGAAGTAAACAATGCGGTAGATGCATTGAGCAGCCTGCTTGAACCGATGATCATGATATTCATCGGCACCATAGTCGGCGGCATGGTCATCGGCATGTATCTGCCGATCTTCAAACTCGCCTCTGTTGTTGGATAACTGATTCATGGCATTTCTCGACCAGAACCCCGGCCTGGGCTACCCCCTCGCCGCCGGGCTGGGGCTGCTGGTCGGCAGCTTCCTCAATGTGGTGATCCTGCGCCTGCCCAAGCGCATGGAGTGGCAGTGGAAGCGCGATGCGCGCGAGATCCTGGACGAGCCGGACATCTACGAGCCGCCGCCGCCGGGGATCGTGGTGGAGCCCTCGCATTGCCCCAACTGCAAGCACAAGCTGAGCTGGTACGAGAACATCCCGCTGTTCAGCTGGTTGATCCAGCGCGGCAAGTGCCGCCATTGCCAGGCGCCGATCTCGATCCAGTACCCGATCGTGGAGCTGGTCACTGCACTGATGGTGCTGGCCAGCGTCTGGCAGTTCGGCTTCGGCTGGCAGGGCTTTGGCGCGATTGTGCTCAGCTGCTTCCTGGTGGCGCTGTCGGGCATCGACTTGCGCACCCAGCTATTGCCCGACCAACTGACCCTGCCGCTGATGTGGCTGGGCCTGATCGGCAGCATGGACAGCCTGTACATCCCGGCCAAGCCTGCCCTGATCGGCGCGGCGGTGGGCTACCTGTCGCTGTGGACGGTGTGGTGGCTGTTCAAGCAGATCACCGGCAAGGAAGGCATGGGCCACGGCGATTTCAAACTGCTGGCTGCGCTCGGCGCCTGGTGCGGATTGAAGGGCATCCTGCCGATCATCCTGCTGTCCTCGCTGGTGGGGGCGATTGTGGGCTCGATATGGCTGTACTCGCGCGGTCGCGACCGTGCCACGCCGATCCCGTTCGGCCCCTACCTCGCGATTGCCGGCTGGCTGGTCTTCATGTGGGGCGACCAGATGATTGACGGCTATATGCGCATTGCCGGCTTGGCCTGATCTTCTGTTTTTGTGGGTGAAGTGGGCGATGCGGGGGCCATCGTCTCTGTCTTTATCGAACAGAGGCGAATGGCCAGGGAAGCTCCCTGCCGGGCGTCGCCCGACACTGCGGAAGCTTCGCAGCCGAGGTCCCGCAGGCCTGTTGCTCGCCGCGGGTGAAGCCCCGTCGCCACGGGTAACGCCCTTTGTCGCGACTCACGTCGCTCCTACACTGTTAACGGTTCCGGGCGGGCACGCATATGAGCACCTTCATCGTTGGCCTGACCGGAGGCATCGCCTCGGGCAAGAGTGAAGTCAGTCGCCGCTTCGAGGCCCTTGGCATCACCGTGGCCGATGCCGACATCGCCGCGCGCGACGTCGTTGCCGTGGGCACTCCGGCGCTGGAGGGGATTGTCGAACGGTTTGGCCCCAAGGCACTTCAATCCGAAGGCAGCCTTGATCGCGCCTGGCTGCGCCGGCGCGTGTTCGCCGATCCCGTAGAGCGGCGGGCGCTTGAAGCCATCACTCACCCGGCGATACGCGCACGCTTGAAAGCCCTCTGTGAAGCGGCGCAAAGCCCCTATGCGATTGCTGCAATCCCCTTGCTGACCGAGGCAGGTGGCCGCTCCGGCTATCCCTGGCTGGATCGCGTTCTGGTGATAGACACGCCCGAGGCCTGCCAGCTGTCGCGCTTGCGCCGTCGCGACAGCATCGACGAAGCGCTCGCGCAGCGCATGATCCAGGCCCAGGCCACCCGCGCACAGCGGCTGGCACTGGCCGATGACATCATCGTCAATGAGGGAACACCCGAACACCTGCAACCCCAGGTGGAACAGCTGGACCGCCTGTATCGGCAACTTGCGCAGCGCTAGGCGACTCGAGCATCCGATGCCGCTACCAGCCATCCTGCTGGCATGGCACTCGCACCGGCGCGGCCGCCCCAGCTGAAGCAGATACCGGAAGCCGCTCAGCCCGGCGTGAATGTCAGCGTTGCAATCACCCCGCGCACCTCACCCGGCCGGATCTGCACCTGCCATCCGTAAAGGGCGCACAGGCGACTGACGATGGACAGGCCGATACCACCGCCCTGCGAATGGCCGGCATGGGTACCACGATAGCCGCGCTGGAACAGGCTCGCCGCATCTTTCTCGCTCAGGCCCGGGCCGCTGTCGATGACCTCGACCGCATTGTCCAGGACGCGAATCAGCACTTGGCCTTCCTGCGAATACTTCACCGCATTGCCCACCAGATTGCCCAGCGCGACCGACAACGCGGATTCCGGTGCATCCACCACCAGTTCGCGATTGCCTTCGAGCTTGAGCTCCAGCGGCTTGCCTCCCAGCTGCGCACGATGGGATTCCAGCAACTGCTCACCCACCCGCGCCACGTTGCTGCAACCCTGCCCACGCTCGTTGCGCGAGAGCAGCAGCAGTGAGCCAATCAGATCGCTGCACTGCTGCTCGGCGCGCTGGATGCGCTGCAGACGCTGCAACACCTTCTCATCCAGTCCGGGCCGCGAAAGGAGCAGCTCGGTCGCGCCGCGGATCACTGCCAGCGGCGTACGCAGTTCATGGCTGACATCGGCATTGAACTCCCGGTCGCGCTGCACCACCTCGGTCAGGCGCGCCGAATAGTCGTCCAGCGCCTCGGCCAGCTGCCCCACTTCATCGTCCGGGAAACGCGGGGCGAGCGGCTCGGGATGCTGGTTCCCGCCACGATAGGCCCGCAGGCGCGCCGCAAGATCCGAGACCGGCCGCATCACCCGTGACGCCGACCACCAGCCCAGCACCCACGACAGCAGGCTGAAGACGATCACCGACAGGAACAGCGCGCGCTTGAGCTGTTGCTCGCCGCGTAACGCCTGGCCCATGTCATAGGCGATGAAGAACCAGGCATCGTCGGTCTTGCGCACCCCGACCTTGTAGGAGAACGGATTGCCCTCGGCATCCTGGCCACTGAAATTGTGGATGCCATCCTCAAGATGTTCCCACTCCGGATAGTCCCGGCGCAGGCCCTCCAGTTTGTCCGGCCGGAACAGGAACGCGCGCATCTGCTGGACCGGCGCCACCACATCGCGTCCACCACTCTGGATGTAGCTCTGCCAGGAGGCATCCAGGTTCCGGTTCATCACATCTTCGACCAGCTGGTTTTCCACCCGCATCCGCGCCCAGTTCGTGGCGAACGCGAACAGCGCGGTCAGGCAGAAGCCCAACAGCACGAACGAGACAATGATGCGACTGCGCAGACGACGGCGGTAGCGCCCCCGCTTGCGGACAGGCTCAGGCAATGCGTTTTCAGGCATCGGGAGCGGCGATGCGGTACCCGATGCCGTGACGGGTCTGGATCATCGGCACGTCAAACGGCTTGTCCACCACCGCGCGCAGGCCATGGATATGCACACGTAGCGAGTCCGAATCGGGCAACTCTTCGCCCCAGACGCGGGTTTCCAGTTCCTGCCGGGTCACTACCGCCGGCGAGGCTTCCATCAGCGCCTGCAGAATCTTCAGCGCGGTGGGATTGAGCTGCAGCAGCTTGCCCTGGCGACGCACTTCCAGAGTGTCGAGGTTGTACTCCAGCTCACCGACGTCCAGCACCCGCGTGTGCGTGCCCTTGCCACGACGCGAAAGCGCATTGAGCCGCACCTCCACCTCCTGCAACGCGAACGGCTTGATCAGGTAGTCGTCAGCGCCAGAGTCGAACCCGGCCAATTTGTTGTCCAACGAATCACGTGCGGTAAGCATCAGCACCGGCGTCTGCTTGCGGGCATCGTTGCGCAGCTTGCGGCAAACCTCGATGCCATCCATACCCGGCAGGTTGAGATCGAGCACGATCGCGTCGAAATCATGCACCACCGCCAGGTGCAGGCCGGTGACGCCATCGGCGGCGAAGTCCACCGTATGCCCGCGATCCTCGAGGTAATCCCCCAGGTTGGCGGCGATGTCGCTGTTGTCTTCGATTACAAGAATTCGCACGGTTAAATGCCCCTTTGGGGATCACAATGGGTTGTTCGACAGGAAGGCGCTGGCTTGGTTCAGTATCGAAGCGCTGACTGATACCACCTGATGACCCTCATTCATCGACCATCCAGTGCCGCAGTCTAACTCGCCCCTGGTACCTTGCCGCCACACCTCCGCACTGTACCCAGTCGCTGGCGCCACCAACAAGAACCTTCCTGTCACAAAAAACAAGGCCCTGACGAAAACCGCCAGGGCCTGAAGATTCCCGATCACCGGACCCACTGAGGAGGGCTGGGTACAGTGGCAACAGCGTAGGTGTGGGTGGATTAAAGCGTTGTTAAAACCATGCAAACAAATCGCAGCGCGTCGTCACCGCTTGAGCTGGGTCACGTAGTCGATCATCTGCCCGGCCACGTCCCGGCCGGACACGCTCTCGATGCCCTCCAGTCCCGGGGTCGAATTGACCTCCAGCACCAGCGGCCCCCGCGCGGAGCGGATCAGGTCCACACCCGCGATCCCCAGCCCGAGCGCGCGTGCCGAACGCACCGCGACCAGCTGCTCGGCCTTGCTGCTGGTCACCAGCTCACCAGTGCCGCCGGCATGAAGATTGGAGCGGAAGTCACCCTCCTGGGCCTGGCGACGCATGGTCGCCACCACGCGGTCGCCCACCACCAAACAGCGCAGGTCGGCGCCCTGGGCCTCGGCAATGAATTCCTGCACCAGGAAGTTGGCATACAGGCCGCGCAGGGCCTCGACCGTGCCCTTGGACGCGCTGAGCTTCTCGGTGAGGATCACCCCGCGGCCCTGGGTGCCCTCGCTGAGCTTCACCACATGCGGCGGCGGCCCAAGCATGGACAGCAGATCATCGGTGTCGTCGGGGTTGTCGCCAAACACCGTCACCGGCATGTCGATGCCCTTGGCCGCCAGCAGCTGGTGGGCCCGCAACTTGTCGCGGGCACGCAGGATCGCGTCGGAAGGATTGGGGGTGCGCGTGCCCATCATCTCGAACTGGCGCAGCACCGCGGTGCCATAACGGGTGATGGACGCGCCGATGCGCGGGATCACCGCATCGAAGCCGGTCAGCGGCTTGCCCTTGTAATGCATGCTGAAACCGCCTGCGGTGATGCGCATGTAGCAGCGCAGCGGATCGAGAATCCGCACCGTGTGCCCACGTGTGCGCGCCGCCTCGACCAGACGCCGGGTGGAATAGAGCTTGCTGTTGCGGGAGAGGATGGCGAGTTTCATCGCGGCGATGCAGGGGAAAGGCGCGCAGCATAACGCGCGACTGCATGCCCGGATGAAGCCGGACACAGGTCTTCAACCCGTTGTGCGCAAGGCCGCGATGACAAACAGAAGATCGAACAGAAAGGCCGGCGCCGGTGGCGCCTTGTGCCAGGAACGGCTGCGCGAGGCGCAGTGGAGCGGGTGAAGGGAATCGAACCCTCGTCGTAAGCTTGGGAAGCTTCTGCTCTACCATTGAGCTACACCCGCATCAGGCGGCAAGTCTATGCGCGGCGCCCCCCCAGTGCAACGGGCAACTGCCCTGGATGAGAGGTTCCGGACAACAGGAAGGCGGTGCCGCCACAGCGGCACCGCCTTCAGTTCATGACCCGGTTGGATCAGAAGCTGCCGCTGAAGCTGGCAAACAGGGTCACATCACGCGCGGACTTCTGCGCGGTGGTGGTGCTCAGGCCAATGTTGCTGTTCAGACCCCACAGGTTCATGCGCGCGCCCATCACCGCGGTGGCGTAGTTGCGGTCGAACGCCAGCCCCGGCACCTTGTAGACGCCCACATCGGTCATGGTCTGCAGCCAGGCACCGGCCTGCGCGGCGTCTTCGAACTCGTGGTCCCAGGTGAGCTGTGCGTACGGCTGCACGGCACCGCCCTCAAACCGTGCCTGCCAGCCGAGACGGCCCACGGTCGAATCGGCATCCTGGTCCTCGTAGCCGAGCGCGGTGGCGCTGGCATTGCTCTCGGTGTAGCCGTCCAGCTTCACCTGCTGCCAGACCACGCCGGCCACCGGACCGTGGCGGAAGCCGCCTTCCTGGCCGAACTCGTAGCCGGCGTTGAGCGCGGCGGTCAGGTTGCTGCCGTCCGGCGAGCCGGTGTGCTTGCGCGTCACCGGCCCCAGCTGCACGTTGCGGGTCACGTCATAGCCCAGCCAGCTGTAGCTGACCTGGCCATTGACCCACGCCCGTTCGCCATACCAGCCGGCGAACAGGCCCAGCGAGGTGTCGGTCTGGGTAAAGTCGCCGTTGCTGTTGCCGAAATCGGCATCCATGCGGCCGTAGCCGGCAAAGCCACCGACGACCACGCCATCGCGCGCCCAGTCGATACCGAACAGGCCCGCCGGCGCCATGCCGTCGTACAGATCGGCATGGTCGTAACGCTGCATATCACCGCGCACGCCACCCCACCAGCCCATGCCGTCCACGGGACGGGCGCCGAGGTGGCCACTGACCTGGTCGGCGCGTGCACGGCCGACGGTCTGCGCCGAATGGCTCAGGACCTGCTGGAAGCGCGGCGCCTCCAGCAGCGAGATGGCGTACTGGCCCAGCATCGCGTGGGTCGCCGTACTCGGATGCACGCCATCGGCGAACACGTAGGTGTTGGCGGCGTTCGGCGCAACCGAGGTCGGCGGCGTGCAGGTCAGCGAGGAGGCACCGAGGCAGGCCGGCTGGGTCGCATTGACGAAGCCGTAGCTGCGATAGTCGGCAACGATTTCCTGCAGCAGGTGGAACGTATCGACCGGGATCACCTGCAGGCCGGCCTGCTTGAGACCGCCGAACAGCGCATCGTTGTAGCTCTTGGCCAGCGCGGTGCCTTGCGCCATCGCCAGCGGCCCGCCGGCGACCGAGGCCGGGGTCAGGCCGATATCAGGCAGGTTCGGCACAATCACGTACTGGGCGCCCGCGCCTTTCAGGGAACCGACGATACCGATCTGGTCTGTCACCGCCGCACCGATGATCGCCGCGGCCTGGGCCGGTGCCTTCTGCACCGCGAACAGGTCGTTGGCCCCGCCCCATACGGTATACAGCGCATTGGCATCGGCCTCGCCCCCATTGGCGGCGAGGTAGGCGGCGGTCTGTGCCTTCATCGACGGCACCTTCGGCAGCAGCGGATTGAGCGGGTTGTCCACATCCACGCCGACCCGCGCGCCACCGGCGGCGTAGTTGTCACCGGTCTGGCCGTTGCCGTTGGCCGAGGCGTTGGTGCCGTAATGATCGGCCAGATGTTCCGCCCAGACCCAGCCCGGGTTGGTGGTGAAACGACCGACCAGGCTCGCATTGGGATCGGCCTTGACCAGGATCGGGCGGAAATAGCCGCTGTCGGTCAGGCTGTCGCCGAAGAACACCGTCTTGGAATACGGCGACTGCGCCATTGCGGGCACGGCAGCCAGCGCGATGGCCAGCGCCATGGCCGAACGCAGCGGACGGAAGAAATGGGACATGAGGAACTCCTGGTGTGAAAGAACGGGCGGCGTACGCCCCCGCACGGTGTTAGTTTTTCATTCAACCGTAAGAGGCACACGCTGCGCTGCCGCATGCGGCTGGGCATTTGTCCGCGCACTGGCGAAAATGGCCGCATGAACATCCAGCTCAACGGCGAACCCCGCCAGATCCATGCTCCCCTGACCGTCACCGGACTGCTCAGCGCCGAAGGCCTGGCCGAGCGTCGCGTCGCCGTGGAGATCAACGGCGAGATCATCCCGCGCAGCCAGCACCCCACCCGCCTGCTGCACGAAGCGGACCGGGTCGAGATCGTGCACGCGCTCGGTGGCGGCTGAGCGCGCATCGGCGCTGGATTGCCACCGGCCGCACGGCAAGCGCAGGCACGATGGGTGATAATTCGGCAATGAATGCACCTGTCCCCACCGATTCGCTGGTCATCGCCGGCAAGACCTATTCTTCCCGGCTGCTGACCGGCACCGGCAAGTTCAAGGATCTGGAAGAAACCCGCCTGGCCACCGAGGCCGCTGGCGCCCAGATCGTCACCGTAGCCATCCGTCGTACCAACATCGGCCAGATCCCGGGCGAGCCCAACCTGCTCGACGTGCTGCCGCCGGAGCGATTCACCATCCTTCCCAACACCGCCGGCTGCTACACCGCCGAGGACGCGGTGCGCACCTGCCGGCTGGCACGCGAGCTGCTCGACGGCCACAACCTGACCAAGCTCGAGGTGCTGGGCGACCAGAAGACCCTGTACCCGGACGTGATCCAGACGCTCAAGGCCGCCGAGCTGCTGGTCAAGGACGGCTTCGACGTGATGGTCTACACCTCCGATGACCCGATCCTGGCCAAGCGCCTGGAAGAGATCGGCTGCGCCGCGGTGATGCCGCTGGCCGCGCCGATCGGCTCCGGGCTGGGTATCCAGAACAAGTACAACCTGATCGAGATCATCGAAAACGCCAAGGTGCCGATCATTGTCGATGCCGGCGTCGGCACCGCCTCGGACGCGGCCATCGCGATGGAGCTGGGCTGCGACGGCGTGCTGATGAACACCGCCATCGCCGGTGCCCGCAACCCGGTGCTGATGGCCGGCGCGATGCGCAAGGCCGTGGAAGCCGGCCGCGAGGCGTTCCTGGCCGGGCGCATCCCGCGCAAGCGCTACGCCAGCGCCTCCTCGCCACTGGAAGGGGTGATCGGCTGATGACCAATCCTTTTGAAAGCGCCGGCTCCAAGGCCCCGCCCAAGCCCTTCACCGTCGAGGAAGGCCATCGCGCCGTACGCAGCTTCGTGCTGCGCCAGGGCCGTTTCACCCCCGCCCAGCAGCGCGCGTTCGACGATGCGTGGCCGCACTTCGGCATCGACTACAGTGGCCAACCGCGTGATCTGAACGCGCTGTTCGGGCGCGACGCGCCGAAGGTGATGGAGATCGGCACCGGCAATGGCGCCGCGCTGCGCTTTGCCGCCGGCTTTGACACCAGCCGCGACTACATCGGCCTGGAAGTGCACGCGCCGGGCGTCGGCCGCCTGCTCAACGACCTGGTGGCCGACAAGGCGACCAACGCCAAGGTCTACCACCACGACGCGGTGGAAGTGCTCAACCACGAGATCGCCGACGGCGCGCTGGATGAAGTGCGCATCTACTTCCCCGATCCGTGGCACAAGAAACGCCACAACAAGCGCCGTCTGGTGCAGCCGGAGTTCGCCCAGCTGCTGGTGCGCAAGCTGCGCAGCGGCGGCCGCCTGCACCTGGCCACCGACTGGGAGCCCTACGCCGAACACATGTGGGACGTGCTCGATGCCACCGCCGGGCTGGTCAACCGGGCCGGCCCGCGCGGCCATGTGCCGCGGCCGGACTGGCGCCCGCAGACCCACTTCGAGACCCGCGGCCAGAAACTCGGCCATGGCGTCTGGGACCTGCTGTACGACAAGGTCTGACGCAGACACCGACAGGAACGCCCTCACCCCATGGATACCGCGCTCACGCTGACCACCGACATGAAGCTCGTCCTCGGGCTGGTCGGTTTCACGATGGCGATGTTCCTGTTCGAACGCATCCGCGCCGATGTGGTGGCGCTGGTGGTCATGGTGGTGCTGGGCGTCACCGGGCTGATCGCGCCGGAGGAGATCTTCGGCGGTTTCTCCGGCAACGCGGTGATGAGCATCATCGCCACCACCATCCTCGGCGCCGGACTGGACCGTACCGGCGCGCTGAACCGGCTGGCCGGCTGGCTGCTGCGGCGCTCGCACGGGCTGGAGCAGCGGCTGCTGCTATTGACCAGCGCCACCGCCGGCCTGAATTCCTCGTTCATGCAGAACCCCTCGGTGATGGCGCTGTACCTGCCGGTCGCCTCGCGGCTGGCCTCGCGCACCGGACTGACGCTGCAACGGCTGCTGCTGCCGATCTCCGCGGCGATCGTGATGGGCGGCGCGCTGACCATGGTCGGCAACTCGCCGCTGATCCTGCTCAACGACCTGCTGATTTCGGCCAACAACAACCTGCCCTCCGGCAGCGCCACGATCGAGCCGCTGCGCATGTTCGCGCCGCTGCCCATTGGCATCGCGCTGCTGGTCGCCTCGCTGCTGTACTTCCGTTTTTACGGCGACCGCAAACTCGCCCAGGACGAGAACGACGCCAACGGCGGCCAGACCCCGGCCCGCACCGAGAGCTACTTTGCCAAGGCCTACGGCATCGAAGGCGACGTGTTCGAGCTGCTGGTCACCGCCGAAAGCCCGCTGGTGGGCATGACCGTGGGCGAAGCGGAGAACCTGTTCGACGCCCCGTTGCTGCTGGCCCTGAAAACCGGTGATGACACCCGCCTGGCACCGCCGGCGGACATGCGCCTCTGGGTTGGCAGCGTGATCGGGGCGATGGGCCCCAAGCAGCAGGTGGCCGACTTCGCCCAGAACCAGTTCCTGCGCATGTCCTCGCGGCTGCGCAACCTGGGCGACCTGTTCAATCCGGCCCGCGCCGGCATCTCCGAGGCGGTCATCCCCTCGACCTCCAAGCTGATCGGCAAGACCGCCGGCGAGCTGCGCCTGCGCAAGGAGCGCGGCATCAGCCTGCTGGCGATCAACCGCGACAAGCAGGTGATCCGCGAGGACGTGCGCAACGTGGCGCTGCGCAACGGCGACATGCTGGTATTCCACAGCATCTGGCAGGACCTGGCCGCCGCGGCGGAAAGCCGCGACTTCGTCGTGGTCACCGACTATCCCAAGGGTGAGCAGCGCCCGCACAAGTTCAAGATCGCCATGGCGATCTTCGCCCTGACCATCATCATCGCGCTGACTTCCAAGCTGCCGGTCGCACTGACCCTGCTGACCGGCGTGGCCGGCATGCTGCTGACCGGCGTGCTGCGCATGGAGGAGGCCTACGCCTCGATCAACTGGAAAACCATCTTCATGATGGCCGGGCTGATCCCGCTGGGCTGGGCGATGGACAGCAGTGGCGCGGCGGCCTGGATCGCCGGCCACACCATCGACAAGCTGCCGCAGGGCATTCCCATCTGGGCGCTGGAGCTGGCGCTGGCCGTGCTCACCACCGCGTTCTCGCTGGTGATAAGCCATGTCGGCGCCACCATCGTGATGGTGCCCATCGCGGTGAATCTGGCGCTGGCGGTAGGCGGCAATCCCACCGCGTTCGCGCTGATCGTGGCGCTGTCGGCCTCCAACAACCTCATGACCGCCTCCAACCCGGTCATCTCGATGATCACCGGGCCGGCCAAGTATCTGCCACGCGAGCTGTGGCGCGTGGGCGCGCCGCTGTCGGCGATCTACACGCTGGTGGTGGTACTGATGATCAACCTGATGTTCTGAGTGCAGTGCACGCCCCTGAGGCCTGCGCTGTTCCCCCGGCTCACGCTGAGCCGTGTTGTGCCGACCAGGAGTGCCCGCATGTCTTCAGTCCGTCCGCTGTCCCTGTTGCTCGCCCTGTCGCTGCTGCCACTGGCGGCATCGGCCCAGGACAACGACATCCGCCAGCCGCCCGCGCCGCACTGCATGGATGCACGCAAGGTGGACGATGTGCAGGTCATCGATACCGCCACACTGGCGCTGCGGCTCACCGATGGCGGCCGCTACCGGATGTCACTGCAGGAAGATTGCCCCGGCGTCGGCACCGAGCCGGTGAACCTGCTCGCCCGGGGCGGCTGGTTCTGCGGGAACCCGGATGAAGCCATCCGTACCGCCACCGCCAGCTGCGCGGTCACCGCGGTCGAGCCGCAGGACAGCCGCCAGTACGCCGAGCTGCTACGCAGCCGCGCCAGCACGCTGGTCAACAGCCTGCCCTCGGTCGCCGTCACCGGGACCACGCACCGTGGCTTTGCCGGCAGCCCCGATTACTGTGTCGGTATCCGCGACCTGCGCTCCTGGCGCGAAGACCCGCAGGGCGTGGTGGTGGAAGTCTCACCGCGCCGCTCCGGCGGGCACCGTTACTACCGGCTGGAACTGGGCAGCTCCTGCGGTGACCTCAGCAATGCCGACACCCTGACCCTGCTCTCCGGCGTCGGCCTGGCCCAGGTCTGCGGCCACCCGGGCGATCGCCTGCGCCTGTCGCGTGCGCAGCCCACGCCGGTCGGCGACTTCATCGAACCGGATGCCATCCCGCGGCCGCAGATGCAGTCGAAGATCGCCTCGACCTTCTTCGGCTGTCCGATCGCGCGCGTCTACCCGCTGCCGGCCAGTTCCTGAGCCCGTCCGGGTCTCAGCCGGCCAGATAGACCTTGCCATCGGCGATACGCAGCGGCACCGCCCGCAGGGTGTCGCCGCGGCACGGCCCGGCCACGCATTCGCCGTTGACCGTCTCGAAGCTGGCACCGTGCACCGCGCACACCAGATGCCCGTCCCGGCTCTTGAGGAACTGGCCCGGTGCCCAGTCCAGCGCACGGCCGGCATGCGGGCAGACGTTCAGCCAGGCCCGCACCTGCTGCCCGTCGCGGTACAGCACCAGCGGTTCGGCATCGCCATCGATCACCGCCGCCACCGCGTGGAAGCCCTGGTCGGGCAAGGCCTCGAGCACGGCCAGCGCGGTCGGGACGGGAGTGGACACAGTCATGGGAGGCACCGCTACAGACAGGGGCCCGAGATTGTCGCATGCGCCCTCACCGGCCTTGCCGGAAGCTGAGCCGGTTACCGTTTCCGGAGAGACGCCCGTTCCGATTTAACGACAAATTCACGCTTGCGCGCCATCCGTCACAGATACTGCGGTCAGCGCCACTGTCATCCTCATTTCATGCATATCCGCTATATCCCGTTCGCCAAATTCCGCAACCTGTTCGCGCCGCGCAAACCACGCAATCCGCTGGTGCGGGTGGCCCTGGGCCTGCTCGGTCTGGCGATCCTGGCGGTACTGATCGTCGGCGGCCTGTTTGTCGGCGCGGCGATGATCCTGGTGGGCATCGGCTGGAAACTGCTGGCCTCACGCAAGGCGCGGCCCCTGCGCGAATCCGACCCCACGGTGGTCGATGCCGAGTACCGGGTGGTGCGCAAGGCCGCGCTGCCGCACGCGCGCTGAGCCGATCGCGCCCACCGATCTCCGCTAGACTTCCGCGTCGTTTCACCCGGACGCGAACCATGACCGATCTGATCCCCGCCCTGCCCCAGCCCCGCATCCCGGTGGCCGGCGGCGGTACGTTCCCCGTACATCGCATCTACTGCGTGGGCCGCAACTTTGCCGACCACGCGCGCGAGATGGGCGCCACCCCGCCCCCGGCCAGCGAACGCGGCCAGCCGATGTTCTTCATGAAGCCGGCCGACGCCATTGTTGTCGGCCAGGCACCGGTGCCGTATCCCCCGGCCACGGCCGATCTGCACCATGAGGTCGAACTGGTCGTCGCGCTCGGCAAGGATGCGCCGGCCGGCGTGCTGCCGGTGGCCGACGCGATGGATCTGGTGCTGGCCTACGGCGTGGGCCTGGACCTGACCCGCCGCGATCTGCAGGCCGCGGCCAAGGCCAAGGGCGGGCCCTGGGACATCGCCAAGGGCTTTGATCATTCCGCCCCGGTCAGCACGCTGGTGCCGGCCGCGCAGGTGGGCGAGCTGGCGTCGCTGGAGCTGTCGCTGGAGATCAACGGCCAACTGCGACAGAAATCCACGCTGGACCAGATGATCTGGAACGTGGCCGAGATCCTGCACGAGCTGTCCAAGCTCTATGCCCTGCGGGCCGGCGATCTGGTCTTCATGGGCACTCCGGCCGGCGTGGCCGCCCTGCAGCGCGGCGACAGCTTCAGCGCGCGGCTGGGGGATATCGCCCGCCGCGACGGCGTCGTCGTCTGATCACCGCCGCTGGAGTACGCTGCCAGCGGCGCCCACCTGGGAACGGAAAGAAAGGAGAAATACATGGGAATGATCAGTGAGTTCAAGGAATTCGCCATGCGCGGCAACGTCATCGACCTGGCGGTCGGTGTGGTTATCGGCGCGGCATTCGGCAAGATCGTCACCTCGCTGGTGGACAAGGTGATCATGCCGCCGATCGGCTGGTTGATCGGCCGCGTGGACTTTTCCAACCTGGCCTGGGAACTCTCGCCGGCCAAGCTCGGCGCCGACGGCAAGGAGATCCCGGCCGTGGTGATCGGCTATGGCGATTTCATCAACACGGTCATCCAGTTCGTGATCGTCGCCTTCGCCATTTTCATGCTGATCAAGGTGCTCAACCGCCTCTCGCGCAAGAAGGCCGAAGCGCCGGCCGCACCGCCCGAGCCGAGCGAGGAAGTGCTGTTGCTGCGCCAGATCCGCGACAGCCTCCACAAGGCATAACCGCGCCGGCGGTCGCCCGGCGGTGACCTCCAGCACAGGAGCACACCAGCCGCGGGCGCTATGCTCGCGGCTTTCCTGTTTCCGGAGCCTCACCGATGCGTCGACTCGCTTTCGCCATTGCCGCCGTGCTTGCCTGTGCCCCGGCACTGGCCGCGCCGACCCGCATTCCGCAGCCGGCGCTGGACACCGCCGCGCAGCTGCGCGAGCAGGCGCTGGCCGACCGCACCGGCTGGCAGGTGATCGAGTCGCTGACCACCGAAATCGGCCCGCGCATGGCCGGCAGCGAAGCCGATGCACGCGCGGTGGAATGGGCCAAGGCCAAGTTCAAGGCACTGGGTTTCGACAAAGTGTGGACCGAGCCGGTCACCTTCCCGAAGTGGGAACGCCGCAGTGAATCGGCCGCCGTGCTCGGCGCGCACCCGCAGCCGCTGACCATCACCGCGCTGGGCGGCAGCCCAGCCGGCACGGTCGAGGCCGAGGTGGTGCGCTTCGAGGGGCTGGAAGCGTTGCAGGCCGCACCGGCCGGCTCGCTGGCCGGCAAGATCGCCTATGTCGACTTCAGCATGACCCGCAAACGGGATGGCGCCGACTACGGCATCGGCGGCAGCGTGCGCAGCCGTGGCCCGTCCGAGGCCATCCGCAAGGGTGCGGTCGGTTTCATCATGCGCTCGGCCGGCACCGACTCGCACCGCATGCCGCACACCGGCATCACCCGCTTCGACGAGGGCCTGACCCCGGTGCCGGCAGCGGCGCTGTCCGGGCCGGATGCCGACCAGCTCAACCGGCTGGTCGCGCGCGGCCCGACCCGCATCCGCATCGCGCTGGACTGCGGCTGGGACGGCAGCTACACCTCGCAGAACGTGATCGGCGAGATCACCGGCCGCAGCCTGCCCAGGGAAGTGGTGGTGATTGGCGGCCACCTGGATTCCTGGGACCTGGGCACCGGCGCGATCGATGATGGCGCCGGCATCGGCATCACCATGGCCGCCGGCCACCTGATCGGCCAGCTCAAGCAGGCGCCCAAGCGCACCATCCGGGTGATCGCCTTCGCCAACGAGGAACAGGGCCTGCACGGCGGCAAGGCCTATGCCGAGGCCCGCGCCACCGCCGGCGAGATCGTGCAGCAGCACATCGCCGCCGAGAGCGACTTCGGCGCCGGCCGCATCTATGCCTTCAACACCGGCTCGGGCAATCCGGCCGAGTCGCGTGAAGCCACCCGTCAGATCGGCGAGGCGCTGGCGCCGCTGGGCATCGAGTACCGCGCCGAGGAGGGCGGCCCGGGTCCGGACGTGGGCCCGCTGGCAGCCAAGGGCGGCGCCTGGGCATGGCTGGCACAGGACGGGACCGACTACTTCGACCTGCACCACACCCCGGACGACACCCTGGACAAGATCGACCCGGCCGCGCTGGCGCAGAACGTGGCCGCCTACACCGTGTTCGCCTACCTGGCGGCCGAATCCGAAGGCAGCTTCGGCAGCGAGGCCAAGGCCGTGGTGCCGCCGAAGGAGTAAGCGGCCACCGCCGCTGGACAGCGGGAGCGCCCTTGCGGGTGCTCTTTTTTGCCCGCAGCGGCCCGCGCCCAGCGCAATCCTGCCCGCCCCCCCCACTGCGGGCGGCCGCAGTGGGGGGGGCGGGCAGGATTGCGCTGGGCGCGGGCCGCTGCGGGCAAAAAAGAGCACCCGCAAGGGCGCTCCCGCTGTCCAGCGGCGGCGGCCCCCTACTCCTTTGGGGGCACCACGGCCCTGGGCCCGCTGCCCCAACCGCCTTTGGATTCCGCCGCCCGGGAGGCGGACACGGTGGAGGCGGGCCCGCTTTGCCCCCGGGCGGCCGGGGCTCGCTTT
>NZ_LLXS01000076.1:0-745 GCF_001431585.1 Stenotrophomonas pictorum JCM 9942
CGAGCAGCGACTGTCGATCTCACCGCAGGGTAGGGCGCGGTATCAGCTCAAGACGCCGTGGCGAAATGGGACCACGCATGTCGAATGGGATGCGGTGGACTTCATCGCCAAGCTGGCGGCACTGGTCCCGCCACCTCGCGCGCATCTCACCCGCTTCCACGGCGTATTCGCCCCGAATGCAAACCTGCGTGCGCAGCTGACGCCCTCGGGGCGCGGCAAGCGGCCTGCGGGCGATGCGGCGCCAGTGGACGTCAGCGCCCACGACGAGCCGCGCAGCCCCGAGCAGAAGCGCCGTGCGATGAGCTGGGCGCAACGGCTCAAGCGGGTCTTTTCCATCGACATCACCACCTGCGCCCACTGCGGCGGCGCGGTACGGATCGTCGCCAGCATCGAGGAACCCACCGCCATCCGCGCCATCCTCGCCCACTTCGAGAAGCACGGCGCGCTGGAGCAAGCGCACTACCGGCCCGCAGCGCGCGCGCCGCCGCCGGCCGCGTGACGAGGTGCCGGCCACACAGCCGGCAGCCAAGCCAGAGTCCGATCCGATGCGGCCACGACCCCGCAGGGCTGCGCTCGGCCCTGTGCCGGGATTCGGTGAGAAATGGCTACGCACTGAGCCGCTGCGTGGCCCCGCGATGTCGAAAACCCACGCATGAACCCCCGATCTGTGCCCAAAGCGGCGCTTGCGCGACCGCCGCCTACCCGCCAGACTCGCCAAAAAGGGCGGTTGAACTTCCTATACCCC
>NZ_LLXS01000077.1:0-1371 GCF_001431585.1 Stenotrophomonas pictorum JCM 9942
ATAGTGTTAACAGGCCCTAGTGCAGGCGCACTACCCGGACTTCATCGCGCGTCTTGAGGCCGAAGACCGCCCGCTGCCCGAGTATGTGCGCGAGGAGTTCGAGACCTACCTGCGCTGCGGCGTGCTCGAGCACGGCTTCCTGCGCGTGGTCTGCGAGCACTGTCGTGCCGAGAGGCTGGTGGCGTATTCCTGCAAGAAGCGCGGGCTGTGCCCGAGCTGCGGCGCACGGCGCATGGCCGAGTCGGCGCGGCATCTGGTGGACGAGGTGTTCGGCCCGCGGCCGGTGCGGCAATGGGTGCTGAGTTTCCCGTACCCGTTGCGCTTCCTGTTCGCCAGCAAGCCTGAGGCGATCGGCCCGGTGCTGGGCATCGTGCATCGTGTGATCGCCGGTTGGCTTGCCGATCAGGCCGGCGTGCCGCGGGATACGGCGCAATGCGGCGTGGTGACCCTGATCCAGCGCTTCGGCAGCGCGCTGAATCTCAACATCCACTTCCACATGCTGTGGCTCGACGGCGTGTACGAGGACACCACCGAGCGTCCGCAGCGCAAGCCGCGCCTGCACCGCACCCGTGCGCCCACATCGGCGCAACTGACGGAACTGGCCAACACCATCGCGCATCGCGTGTGCCGGCACCTGACGCGCAAAGGCTGGCTGGAAGGCGAGGACGAATCCGTGTTTCTGTCCGACAGCGCGGCGGGCGACGACGGCATGGACGCGCTGCGGATGAGTTCGATCACCTACCGCATCGCCACCGGTCGCGACGCTGGCCGCAAGGTCGTCACCCTGAAAACGCTACCCGGTGATGCGGGTTCTCTGGACGGCGACGCCGGCAAGGTCGGCGGCTTCTCGCTGCATGCCGGCGTGGCCGCGGAAGCACACGAAAGCCACAAGCTCGAAAAGCTGTGCCGCTACATCACGCGCCCGGCGATCAGCGAGCAGCGGCTGTCGATCTCACCGCAGGGTAGGGTGCGGTATCAGCTCAAGACGCCGTGGCGAAATGGGACCACGCATGTCGAATGGGATGCGGTGGACTTCATCGCCAAGCTGGCGGCACTGGTCCCGCCACCTCGCGCGCATCTCACCCGCTTCCACGGCGTATTCGCCCCGAATGCAAACCTGCGTGCGCAGCTGACGCCCTCGGGGCGCGGCAAGCGGCCTGCGGGCGATGCGGCGCCAGTGGACGTCAGCGCCCACGACGAGCCGCGCAGCCCCGAGCAGAAGCGCCGTGCGATGAGCTGGGCGCAACGGCTCAAGCGGGTCTTTTCCATCGACATCACCACCTGCGCCCACTGCGGCGGCGCGGTACGGATCGTCGCCAGCATCGAGGAACCCGCCGCCATCAGCGCCATCCTCGCCCACTTCGAGAAGCA
>NZ_LLXS01000078.1:0-11236 GCF_001431585.1 Stenotrophomonas pictorum JCM 9942
CAGCTTCAGATTTGTATAAGAAACATCTATGGAACCACCCGATCCCATCCCGAACTCGGAAGTGAAACGTAGCTGCGCCGATGGTAGTGAGGCTTAAGCCTTGCGAGAGTAGGTCATCGCCAGGGTCTTTACTAAAATCCCCGCTGCATACGCAGCGGGGATTTGCTTTTACCAGGCTCCTTCCGCACCCGCCGCGGCAGGAACTGCACGGAAACCGCATCCGAGCCGGCGCACTGCGCTGCTCCAACCGTCTTCCTGATGAAAACAGCGCTGTGGAACCACCCGATCCCATCCCGAACTCGGAAGTGAAACGCAGCCGCGCCGATGGTAGTGAGGCTCAAGCCTTGCGAGAGTAGGTCATCGTCAGGAGTTACACCCAAACCCCGCTGCTCACGCAGCGGGGTTTTTTATTGCGCCACGCCCTGCTGCAGGCCGTAAAGGACGCCGGCAACAAAAAGCCCGGCAGCGGCCGGGCTTGGGGGACAGCCGCCAGAAAATGGCGTTCAGCGCGCCCGCTGGCGCATCCGCACCGCATGCGCCCAGCGAGAAGCAATACCCGGGGCGGTGATGCACACCGCCTCGTCCGTCACCGTCGTCACCGCCCGCTCCAGCAGCTGGATGTCCGCCTCGTGCTGACGCGCCACGTGTGGGTCCTCGAAGAAAATCGCACGCTGGCAGCGGTGCTCCAACACCCGGTCGGCGATCTGCGCGTCGCCACCCAGCGGCCCGCTCTGGAAGCGCTGGATCCACTCCTGGTCACGCGGCCAGCCGCGGCTCCACGCCAGCTCGTTCAAACGTTGGCCGGTGGTGCCGGTGCCGATGCGCTGGGCGAACTGCGAGAGCACCTCGAAATGTTCGGCGGCGAAGTCCAGCATCTGTGGTTTGCGCGCGTCGTGGGCGATCAGGGCCAACGTCTGATTGGCAAAGTCATACAGATCGTCTGCGCCGGGATCGGCGGAAAAGCCCGCATGCATCCGCTCCATCTCGATCCAGTCCCGCGCAGTGGCCACGGTGGAGATGAAAGGCTTGCCGTGGATCACGCACTGGCGTTTCAAGGCGATGGCTTCGGGGAATACCGAAGACGGGTCGACCGGGTCGATCAAGTAGATGGCGCCGTCCAAGGTCCGTTCCGGTGTGCCCATGCCGACGACTTCGGCCACCAGTTTCATCAGTCCGCCCTCGCGGCCGTAAGGGTAGCGCTTGAGGGCGGGATAGTTCTCCAGCGGCCGGGTGCTGGCGATGGCGTCATAGGTGCGACCAACCGCGTGCAGCTCCACGCCGAGCTCGCGGATGCCGTTTTCGCACGCGCGCAGCCAGCGGAACAGGGCCGAATCGGCCCCCTCATGATGCAGGCGGTTGGCCGCCAGACCGATACGCATTGCGGGGACTTCTCCGGATGGGGAGCGCTGAGTGTAGAGCGTGTGTCAGCGTTGAAGCAGGGCGATGATGCTCTGCGCTGCGTCCCGGCCTTCGGCAACGGCCGTCACCACCAGGTCGGCACCCCGCACCGCATCCCCGCCGGCGAACAGCCGGGGGTTGTGGGTCTGGTAGGGCAGCAGGGAGCTGCCGCCGGCGATGATGCGGCCGTTGCTGCTGGCCTGTACGCCTTGGGCTGCCAGCCACTCCGGCAGCGTCGGCGAGAAGCCGAAGGCGATGATCACCACATCCGCTTCCAGCAGCGACTCGCTGCCTTCGATGGGCACCGCGTTGCGGCGGCCGTTGGCATCGGGGGCGCCCAGCCCGGTTTCGACCACGGTCACGCCGATCACTTCGTCGTCGGCACCGGCCTCGATCGCCAACGGTTGGCGGTTGAACAGGAAGCGCACGCCCTCTTCGCGGGCGTTGGCCACCTCGCGTGCCGAGCCCGGCATGCTGGCTTCATCACGGCGATACGCGCAGGTCACTTTGGCCGCGCCGAGGCGGATCGCGCTGCGCACGCAGTCCATGCCGGTGTCACCGCCGCCGAGCACCACCACGCGCTTGCCGTTGAGGTCGGGCAGGGCGATCTGGTCTTCCCAGCCGGCGATCGGCCGTCCCTGCGGATCATCGCCACTGACGATGCGGCTGTTGTGCACCAGGAACGGCAACGCCGGCAGCACGCCCTTGAGATCCTGGCCGATCAGGCCGCCGTCGGTGTAACGGTAGGCACCGGTGCCGAGGAACACCGCGTCGTAGTCGGCCTGCAGCTGCTCGATGCTGATGTCACGGCCGATCTCCACGCCCAGGCGGAACTGCACGCCCATGCCTTCGAGGATCTCGCGGCGGCGGTCGATCACGCTCTTGTCCAGCTTGAAGCTGGGGATGCCGAACTGCAGCAGGCCCCCAATCTTCTCGTAACGGTCGAACACCACCGCCTGCACGCCCGCCCGTGCCAGGCGATCGGCGCAGGCCAGCCCCGCCGGGCCGGCACCGACAACCGCCACGCGCTTGCCGGTGCACTTGACCGCGTGTAGATCGGGCTTCCAGCCGGTGGCCAGCGCGGTATCGACGATGTACTTCTCGACCGCACCGATGGTGACCGCGCCGAATTCCTCCAGCGTGCAGCTGCCTTCGCACAGGCGGTCCTGCGGACAGACCCGACCACAGACTTCCGGCAGCGGGTTGGTGGAATGGCACAGCGTCGCCGCCTCGTGGATGCGGTCCTCCTGCACCAGCTGCAGCCACTGCGGGATGGCGTTGTGTACCGGGCATTTCCAGCTGCAGTAAGGGTTGCCGCAATCCAGGCAACGGCCGGCCTGGTATTGCGCGTCGCTCTTGTCGAACTTGCCGTAGAGCTCGCCCCAATCGCCGGACGTGCGCAATTCCACCGGAATGCGCTGCGGCATGGTGCGGGGCAGATCGAGGAACTGGAAGGCTTGCTTGCGGCTCATGGAAGATTCCGGGCGAGCTTCCCGTCTGCGGGAAGCATTGGCTAAGGCACAAAGGTTGGATGCGTCGATGCGGGGCGTGTCCGTACCGACGCCAGATCAGGCCGCGCGGCGCAGCGACTCGGCCAGCGACTCGATGCTGGCGGCCTTGGGTTTGACCAGCCAGAACTTGCCGACGTAGTCGCGGAACTCGTCGAGGATCTGCTGCGCCCAGATGCTGCCGGTCAACTCGCGGTGACGGCCGATCAGGGTGTGCAGGTGTTGCCGGTAGTTCTCGAAGCCTTCGGCCGAAATGCGGTGGATGTCGATCAGCTCATGGTTGTAGCGGTCGACGAAGTCACGGTCGACGTCGAGCACATAGGCCAGGCCACCGGTGAAGCCGGCGCCGAAGTTCAGGCCGACCTTGCCCAGCACCACCACCACACCGTCGGTCATGTATTCGCAGCAGTGGTCGCCGGCGCCTTCAATCACTGCCAGCGCGCCGGAGTTGCGCACGCCGAAGCGTTCGCCTGCGCGACCTGCGGCAAACAGTTCGCCACCGGTGGCGCCATACAGGCAGGTGTTGCCGATGATGGCAGTGTTGCGCGCCTCGAAGCGGGCACCGCGCGGTGGGCGTACCACCAGGCGACCGCCGGCCATGCCCTTGCCCACGTAGTCGTTGGCTTCGCCTTCCACCTCCAGGTTCAGGCCGCCGACGTTGAACGCGCCGAAGCTCTGTCCGGCGGTGCCGCGGAAGCGCAGGTTCAACGGCGCTTCGCTCATGCCGTGGTTGCCATATGCGCGGGCGATGGTGCCGGACAGGCGCGTGCCCACCGAGCGGTCGGTGTTGTGGATCAGGAAGCGGTGCTCGCCGCCACGCTTGTGGGCGATGGCATCGGCCAGCAGGTCGTCCATCTGCGTGGCCAGGCTGTCCGGCGACTGGTACAGGCGCTGTGCGGCGCAATGCGCGCCCTCGTAGTGGGCAGGCGTGAGCAGGCGCGACAGATCGACCTTGACGCCTTCGCGCGGCGACACATCCAGCCGCTGCAGCAGATCGGTGCGGCCGACGATCTCATCCAGCGAACGCGCGCCCAGGTAGGACAGCCACTGCCGTACTTCCTCGGCCAGCAGGTGGAAGAAGTTCTCCACCCGCTCCGGCAGGCCGGTGAAGTAGCCCGCACGCAGACGCTCGTCCTGGGTGGCCACGCCGGTGGCGCAGTTGTTGAGATGGCAGATGCGCAGGTACTTGCAGCCCAGCACGATCATCGGCCCGGTGCCGAAACCGAAGCTGTCGGCGCCCAGCAGTGCGGCCTTGACCACATCCAGGCCGGTCTTCAGGCCGCCGTCGGTCTGCAGCAGGGTGCGGCTGCGCAGGTCGTTGGCCACCAGTGCCTGGTGCGACTCGGCCACGCCCAGTTCCCACGGTACGCCGGCATAGCGGATCGAGCTGACCGGTGAGGCACCGGTGCCGCCGTCATGGCCGGACACGGTGATCAGATCGGCGCCGGCTTTCACCACGCCGGCAGCAATGGTGCCGACGCCGGCATGCGATACCAGCTTCACCGAGATCAGCGCCTGCGGATTGACCTGCTTCAGGTCGTAGATCAGCTGTGCCAGGTCCTCGATGGAATAGATGTCATGGTGCGGCGGCGGCGAGATCAGGCCGATGCCGGGCTTGGCATAGCGCAGGCGCGCGATCAGCTCGTTGACCTTGTGGCCCGGCAGCTGGCCGCCTTCGCCGGGCTTGGCGCCCTGCGCCACCTTGATCTGCAGCACTTCGGCATTGACCAGGTATTCGGCGGTGACGCCGAAGCGGCCGGAGGCCACCTGCTTGATCTTGGAACGCTTCCCGGTGCCGTAGCGGGCGGGATCTTCGCCGCCTTCGCCGGAGTTGGAGCGGCCGCCGAGGCGGTTCATCGCAATCGCCAGCGCTTCATGCGCTTCCGGCGACAGCGCGCCCAGCGAAATGGCAGCGGTATCGAAACGCTTGAACAGCGCTTCGACCGGTTCCACCTCGTCCAATGGCACCGGCGTTGCCGCCGGCTTGAGCTGCAGCAGATCGCGCAGCGCCGAGGTCGGGCGCGAATGCACCGCGTCCATGTACTTGCGCCAGTCGGCGGCATCGCCGGTACGCGAAGCGCGCTGCAGCGTCATCACCACGTCCGGGTTGTACATGTGGTATTCGCCGCCGTGCACGTACTTGAGCAGGCCGCCGACTTCCGGCTCGGCCAGATCATTCCAGGCACGCACCATCAGCTCGCGGGCTTCGGTATCCAGCCGCGCCAGGCCGACGCCGGCGATACGCGCGGCGGTATCCGGGAAGCACAGTTCAACCACGTCCGGGTCCAGGCCGACGATCTCGAACAGCTGCGCGCCGCGATAGCTGGCGATGGTGCAGATGCCCATCTTGGAGATGATCTTGCTCAGGCCCTTGTAGATGCCCTTGCGGTAGCTGCGGCCGATCTGCGAGACCTCACCGCCCTTCTTCAACTGCAGGATGCCGCGCCGGCCCAGATCGAACAGGGTCTGGTAGGCCAGATACGGATATACCGCGGTCGCACCAAAGCCCAGCAGACAGGCCATGTGGTGCGCATCGCGGGCGGTGCCGGTCTCGATGATCAGGTTGACGTCGCAGCGCAGCCCGACCTTCGAGAGATGGTGATGCACGGCGCTGGTGGCCAGCAGTGCATGCACCATCGGCCGGTCGGCGACCGGGTAGCGGTCGGACAGCAGCAGCATCACCGCGCCTTCGCGCGCGGCCTGTTCGCACTGCGCGCAGATGCGCTCGATGCCGGCCTTCAGCCCTTCCTCGACGCTGTAGGACAGGTCGATCAGGCGGTTGCGCGCGACGTACTGCTCCATCTTCAGCAACTGGCGCAGCTTGCGCTGGCTCAGCACCGGCGAGTTGAGGATGACGTGGTTCACCGTCTCCGCACCGGCGTGGAAGATGTTGGTCTCCTTGCCGAGCTGGGTGGTCAGCGACATCGCGCACTCTTCGCGCAGCGGATCGATCGGCGGGTTGGTGACCTGCGCGAAAGCCTGGCGGAAGTAGTCGTACAGCGGACGGGTGTGGCGGCTGAGCACGGCGATCGGCGTGTCATCGCCCATCGAGCCGGTGGCTTCCTGGCCGGTTTCGGCCAGCGGCCGCAGCACCTGTTCCAGTTCCTCGGTCGTGAGCTGGAACAGCTTGTGGTAGCTGCGCAGCGTGGCCTCGTCGAACGGCTCCTCGGCCAGCGACGGATCGATCAGCTCGGTCTGCAGGTAGGTCACGCCCTGGTGCAGCCATTGCTTGTACGGCGCACGTGCACGGTTGATGCGGTCGATGGCGTCCGAATCGAGCAGGTCGCCACGCTTGAGATCGATGGCCATCATCTGGCCCGGACCGAGCTTTCCCTTGCGCACCACGCGCTCGGTGGGCACTTCCCAGACGCCGGCTTCGGAGGCGACCAGGAAGTGGCGGTCGGAGGTCAGCAGCCAGCGCGCCGGGCGCAGGCCATTGCGGTCCAGGGTGCAGGCGGCATAGCGGCCATCGCAGGCGACGATGCCGGCCGGGCCATCCCACGGTTCGCTGTTCAAGCCATAGAACTCGTAGAACGCGGCCAGATCGGCATCCTTGAATTCCAGCGACTGGGTTGCCGGCGGCACCAGGATGCGCAGCGCCTGGATCAGCTCCATGCCGCCGGCCACCATCAGCTCGAGCATGTTGTCCATGCTCTGCGAATCGGAGCCGTGCATCGAGATCACCGGGTCGAGCTCGGCGATGTCGAACTTCGGCGTCTTCCATACCTTGCTGCGCGCCTGCGCCCAGCGGCGGTTGCCTTCGATGGTGTTGATCTCGCCGTTGTGGGCGAGCAGGCGGAACGGATGGGCCAGCGGCCAGCGTGGCAGGGTGTTGGTGGAAAAGCGCTGGTGGAACACCACCACGCTGGAGGCCAGTTCATGGCGCTGCAGGTCCGGGTAGAAGGTGCTCAGCTTGTCCGGCAGCACCATGCCCTTGTAGGTGATGGCTTCGGCGCTGAGGGTGGTGACGTAATAGTCGGAGACATCGCGCAGCGCCTGTTCGCTGCGACGACGGGCCATGAACAGCGCCAGTGCGAACTGTTCGGCACTCTGCTCGATGTCGGCATCGACGAACACCTGCTCGATCTTCGGCAGCGTGTCGCGCGCCAGCTGGCCACAAACGCTGTCATCGGTGGGCACCTCACGCCAACCGCGCGGATGGCAGCCGGCGCGGCGCAGCTGGGCATCGAGTTCGTCACGGCAGCGCTGTGCGGCATCCGCGTCGTGCGGCAGGAACACCACGCCGGCGGCGAAATTGGGCCCCAGCGCGATGCCGGCTTCTTCGGCCAGCTGGCGCAGGAACACGGTGGGTTTGCGCAGCAGCAGGCCGCAGCCGTCACCGGTGAGCCCGTCAGCGGCGACGCCGCCGCGGTGGGTCATGCGCGACAGTGCGGCGATGGCGGTATCCACCAGCAGGCGCGAGGGCTGGTCATCGAGCTGGGCGACCATGCCGAAGCCACAGGCGTCGCGTTCGTCTTGCGGGTCGTAAAGCCCTTGCGGGGTTCGGACTGCCATGTGTGCCTCTTGACGATGTCAGGTGAGCGGCGACACTCGCCTCGCGCTCAATCCCTGGAGCGCACCTTGAGGCCACCGGATGGCATCGACTAGATCACAGATGCTGCAGTGCCGCAATACATCGTTGCGGACGCAACCAAAGCCTTGTGGGACAAGGCTTTGGCGGGTTTCCATTCAGCCGCAACGCACGCCGCTGACCAGGCCTTTTTCATCGAGCTCGATGTTCAGGCGCTCGCCGATGAACTCCATCGTGACCGGCTGGTTGGGCTTGAGCACGCGGACTTCGCTGGCGCCGGCATCGTCCTTGGCCTGGGCCTGCATCGCCTCCGACCAGGTCTGGCCGACCAGCCCCTGCACCTGGCTGGCATCGCAGCTGCCCACCGGCGGAGGCGTGGCGGCTTCGGCGGTGGCAGCGGCGGCGGCGGCCTGTTGGGCCTGGTCCAGCGCCTGGTCCTGCTCTTCCGCGGCCGGACCCGAGCACGCGCCCAGCAACACGAGCGAGAAAGTGGCGGCAATCAGCGCGGCGGAGCGGCGCGTCGTGGACGGAAACTGCATCGGAACTCCAGAACGTTGTTGGACGTCCCCAGCATATCGTCTGCGTCCGGATGTGTACTGTCGCGCTGCAAAACGGCGGGTCATCCGCAGCGCAGCGCGGTGATGTTGTTGGTGGGGCCGATCTCGATGGTCAGATGGTCACCGCCAGCGCTGGCACCCACGTTGGCGTCATTGCGCCCACGCTGCCCGCGGACCACGCTGACGCCCAGGCTGTCGCTGTCCACGCGTGCGCGTTCCACCGTTCCCGGTGCCGCCGCCAGGCCCGCTGCGCCGCGCACGCTATCGGTGTGGCATTGCCCGGAAATCACCCCGTCGATCGGTTCCACCGACGCGACCGGGGTGCTGCTGCAGGCGCTGAGCGCCATCGCACTGATGCCGACGACAACAAGGATGCGGGACATGTTCGACTCCGGATGTGGCAGTTGCCTACAGCCTGCCGCCGCTGGCGTAAGCGGTTGATGAAAAGCCCGGCGGTGCTGTTCCGCAGATGGCTCCTCGGGCCCGCACACAGGCCGGCGTTGCGGGGCATTCGCGACTCGAACGTAGGCATGCGGACGCCCCGGTTGGCGGTCACCTGACAAAGGACTGCTGCGCTGCCGATAATCGGGCCTTCACTTCCGGAGATGGCGATGTCAGCGCAGGAACGCTGCCGGGTACTGGTACTGGGCGGCTATGGCCACTTCGGAGCACGCATCGTGCGCGCCCTTGCGATCACGCCGGGTATCACGGTGATCGCCGCAGGTCGCAATCCGGCGCAGGCTGCCGCGCGTCTGCCAGGAGTGGATCTGGCGAACATCGAGCTGTGCCGATTGGATACTGCGGCTGCGGATTTTGCAGCGACGCTTGCCGGCACGCACGCGGACCTGGTCATCCACACCGCCGGGCCGTTCCAGGGGCAGGGCTACGACGTGGCGCAGGCCTGCCTGCGGGCCGGCATGCACTACATCGATCTGGCCGATGGCCGTGAGTTTGTCGCCGGCTTTCCCGGGCAACTGGACGCGCTTGCACAGCGGATGCAGTGCTGCGCGATCACTGGCGCAAGCACGTTGCCGGCGCTGTCCAGTGCGGTGGTGGATGCGTTGGCGCCGCAGTTCGAACAGCTGCACAGCATCGACATGGTGATCGCGCCGGCGCAGGCCACGCCGCTGGGCATCGCCACGGTGCGCGCGGTGTTGTCCTATTGCGGCAGGCCGTTCGACTGCTGGATCGATGGGCGCTGGCAGACCCGTATCGGGTGGGCCAAGCCGCAGCCGGTGCGCTTCGCGCGCATCGGCCCGTGTCTGGCCTCGCCCTGCGATGTGCCCGACCACACCTTGCTGGTGCAGCGCTATCCGGGCGTGGCGACGGTGCGTTTTCGTGCCGCGCTGGAACTGCCGTTGCTGTCGCGCTGTCTGGCCGCGCTGGCGTGGCTGCGCGGTCACGGCCTGCCGCTGCCGATGGAAGCGCTGGCCGGGGTGTTCGCGCGCGCCGGACGCTGGTTCGACCGTTTCGGCACGGACCTCGGCGGTATGCGCATCACCCTGCGCGGCCAACGCGGTGGTTTGCAGCACACCGTCCATTGGGACCTGACCGCGCCGATGCTGCACGGCCCGGAGATTCCCACCTTCGCCGCGGTGCTGCTGGCGCGCCGCTTCGCCCGCGGGGAAGGGCTGCCGATTGGCGCCCATGCCTGTATGGGCATGCTGAGCCTGGCCGAGTTCGAGCGCGAGTTCGCGCGCTGGCGGATCGACAGCGCCGTCAGCTGAAGCATTCAGCCCGACAGGGGTCAGGGTGCCGACCGGGCTATTGACGACATTTGTAGTCAGGCCTACCGTGACGACACATGTAGTCACGGAGACGGCCATGCGCCGCAAGACCATCGGGGACCAGGAACTGGCCCTGCTGCAGTACATCGGAGAGAACGAACCGGCCAGCGTCGGCGAGGTGGCGGCGTGCTTTGGGGAGGCCCGCGGGCTGGCCCGTTCCACCGTGCTGACGATGATGGAGCGCCTGCGCACCAAGGGATACCTGCAGCGTGAGCACGACGCCGGTGTATACCGCTACACCACCACCACCGGGCAGCAGGACGTGGTCAGCGGTGCGGTCGGCAGCTTTGTCGAGAAGACCCTGCAGGGATCGATCTCGCCGTTCGTGGCATGGATGTCGCAGAAAGCCGAGGTCAGCGACCACGAACTGGCCGAACTGGAAGCGCTGGTCAGCAAGCTGCAGTCGCAGCGCCGGGAGGACTGAATCATGGATTCCACCTTCGAACTGTTGGGCAGCCGCTTGCTGGCCACCAGCGTGCAGACCGCCCTGTTGGCGGGCCTGGTGTGGCTGCTGTGCCGCTGCGTGCGGCGGCTGCCGGCCAGCACCCAGTGCGCGCTGTGGTGGCTGGTGGCGCTGCAGGCGGTGGTCGGCGTGTTCTGGGTCGCACCGCTGGAACTGCCGGTACTGCCTGCAATAGAAATGGTGACGGTGGTGCAGCAGGCGCAGGCCGCCGCTCCGACGGTTGCAGCCACGCCGCTGATCGTGATGAAGCCCCTGCCGGTGGACAGCGGCTGGTCGTGGTCGCTGGTGCTGATGGCGTTGTGGGGGGGCGGCGTTGCGGTGATGGTATGGCGCACGTTCACTGCCTGGCGCGGCAGCCGTGCGCTGCTGCGTCATGCCCAGCCGTGCCGCGACCACAAGCTCGGTGCCGCCTTGCAACTCGCCGCCGCTGCCCATGGCCTGCGCCGCGCACCGCGTCTGATGCTCAGCACGGCCATCGATTCGCCGCAGCTGATCGGGCCGTGGCATCCGGTCCTGCTGCTGCCGGCACGTGGCCTGCAGCGCATGGACGATGACCAGCTGGACATGGCGCTGACCCACGAGCTGGTCCACCTGCAACGCCGCGACCTGTGGCTGGGCCTGGTGCCGGCACTGGCCCAGCACCTGTTCTTCTTCCACCCGCTGGTCCACCTGGCCGCCCGCGAATACGGCATTGCCCGCGAAGCGGCGGTGGACGCCGCCGTGGTTGCCGGGAATCGCCACTGCCGCCACCACTACGGACGCCTGCTGCTGCAATTGGGCGTCGCTCCACGTCCCGGCGCTGGATTGGCCAGTGCCTCGCCCAGCTTCCTCAGTCTGAAGCGGAGATTGCTCATGTTGCAGGACACCCCATCTTTCCCGCGCGCCGGCGCGGTGCTGATTCTTGCCGTCGTCGCGCTGGTCGGCGTGGCACCGCTGCGGCTGGTGGCGATGCCGGCTCCGCCCGCACCTCCCCCGCCGCCCGCTCCCCCTGC
>NZ_LLXS01000079.1:0-1238 GCF_001431585.1 Stenotrophomonas pictorum JCM 9942
GAGGTGCATTTGAACTTGGCCTACCGCTGGTTCTGTCGGTTGGGGCTGGAGGATGCAGTGCCGGACCATTCGACCTTTTCAAAGAACCGGCATGGACGGTTCCGCAACAGCGACACGCTGCGCTTCGTGTTCGAGAAGGTGCTGGAGCGCTGCTTGGCTGAGGGCCTGGTCGGAGGCGAAGGCTTCGCCATCGATGCCAGCGTCATCAAGGCCGACGCAAACCGCCAGCGCGGTGTCCCGGGCAGCGATGCCAGCTGGGACCGGGAGTCGTCGCTCACGCGCCCGGTACGCGAGTACCTGGAAGCGCTGGACGCCGCAGAGGAAGCGCGTAAGCCTCCGAAGAACGTGTCGCTCACCGACCCGGCCGCGCAGTGGACCGCCGCGCCCGGCGGCCCGGCGTTTTACGCCTATTCGACCAACTACCTGATCGACACCAAGGCCGGCGTCATCCTCGACGTCGAGGCCACGCCCGCACACCGCACGAACGAGGTGAACGCCACCAAGGTCATGGTGGATCGCGTCGAGGAACGGTTCGAGATCAAGCCGACGCATCTGATCGGCGATACGGCCTACGGCACCGCCGAGATGCTGGGCTGGATGGTGGACGAGAAAGCGATCGAACCGCACGTTCCGGTGTGGGACAAGGCCGAGCGCAAGGATGGTTCGCTGGGACGTTCCGACTTCCGCTGGGAGGCCGAAGCCGACGAATATCGCTGCCCACAGGGCAAGCCGTTGCGCTCAACTGGCAAGCCTACGGCGGACGACACGCTGATCTATCGCAGCAGCGTCTACGACTGTGCCGGCTGCGAGCTCAAGTCGCGATGCTGCCCCAACACCACGCATCGGAAGATCGCCCGCCAGGTCAACGAATCCGCACGCGACGTGGCCCGCCAGTTGGCATCAACACCTCGATACGCACGATCGCGGCGACATCGAAAGAAGGTCGAGATGCTGTTCGCACACCTCAAGCGCATCCTGCGGCTGGATCGCTTGCGGCTTCGGGGCCTGAAAGGTGCCCGCGACGAGTTCCTGTTGGCGGCGACTGCGCAAAATCTGCGAAGAATGGCGGCGTGGTTGATGCCGAAAGGCCCGGAAGCAGGAATTGCGGTGCCGATCTAAGGCATGGGGCGCTTGCGCGCCCCCATTTGCTTCATTGCGGATCGAACAAATCCGCTTCCGGCTGCCTGGTCACGTGACGCCCCTGCTCCGGGACCGAGTTTTTCAACAGAATAGGCCGA
>NZ_LLXS01000080.1:0-580 GCF_001431585.1 Stenotrophomonas pictorum JCM 9942
CGCTTGTGGTTCCAGCCAAAGCCCTGCACGTTGCGCAGGTACAGGTAGCACAGACCAAAGCCCCAGTCGCGATGGGCCGCGGTCAACCGGACCAGCCAATCGGCGATCCGGGCGTTCTCCTCGCTGGCCTTGGCCCGGTAGCGGAAGCAGGTCTGGCTCACAGCGAAGGTCTGGCAGGCGTGCCGGATGCTCGTGCGCCCGTCTGCGACAGCTGATTGGGCCATCTCGCGCCGCTGAGATGGCCTCACCATTTTTTTGCGAGCGCTTCCTTCAGCAGGTCGGTACTGAGCTGGGCCTCGGCGTACATCTTCTTCAGACGCCGGTTCTCCTCCTCCAACTCCTTAATGCGCGCGACCATGGACACCTCCATGCCGCCGAACTTGCTGCGCCACTTGTAGAACGTCGCCGAGCTGATGCCGTGCTCGCGGCATAGCTCTGGCACGGGCGTGCCGGCCTCGGCCTGCTTGAGCACGGCGATGATCTGGCTGTCGGTGAAGCGGGACTTCTTCATGGAACCTCCTCGGAAAAGGGTACGAGAAAATTCCACTTCTGGCGTCAGCTAACAGCCGGGGGGATTACC
>NZ_LLXS01000081.1:0-861 GCF_001431585.1 Stenotrophomonas pictorum JCM 9942
CTGAAGAGATGTATTGACAAGACCACCGCGAGTTAGATTTACCGGACTTGAGCCAAAACTTCCGGGCTCAAACGACACCCTGAACCTGTACTTGCGAAATAACGGGCCGACCTGCGGGTCAGTATTACTTTCGATCAACTGCGACGACACATGCTGTCGCGCGACAGCCCCTGCGATATCCGGCATAACAGTATCCGACTGTGACGGCGCAGCATTCGAAGTCCCAGCCACGAAAACGTTTAGACTCATATTCCACGGCGCTTGGTCACTAAAAATCCGGCCAAACCCACTATTGCAGATCGTGTTGCGCCCTGGGAACGTCTGCTGGATCGGTTTGGCCAACTCCAAGATGCTGCCATCCTCGGCGTATTTATGGCCGCGGTGGGTCATGGCGTAGAAGTGGCCCATCACGCCGATTTCGACAGGATTAAGGGCAAGCTTTGACATCAGAAAATCCTCCCGGATTGGATGGATGGGGTAGTGGTTGCGCGGTCTGCAATCGAGCCGACGGGGCTGGCCCGGATGTCGCCCGCACGCACGGATGGGGTAGTACTTGCCGCGTCTTGGATGGCGCCAAGTGGCGGCGCGGCAATGCGCCCACCGACAATCGATGGTGTAGTCACGGCCTGATCGACGGTAAGCGGGACAGGCGGCACTGAGATCGCGCCAGAAACCATCGATGGCAACGTGCTTACCGCGTCAGTGAGTGGCGGCGCGATGCGGTAAATGTCGCGCAGGGAACCACTGATAACTGAGGGAGTTGTCGCTGCAACGTCGCCGGTCTTCGGCGGGAAGACCACGGGATAGAGTGGCGACGTCGCATAGATATAGGGGTCGCCACCCGCGCACGTCGGCATCGGG
>NZ_LLXS01000082.1:0-945 GCF_001431585.1 Stenotrophomonas pictorum JCM 9942
TTTCATCGGCGCAAAGCGGTAGCAGGTGTCGCCCCTATTTTCAGGCCACAGGGCCTGGCCGCACTACACGCAATGCGGCGATTCGGGCATCGGCTCATGGCGATTTCTTCGCTCGATATGCCTGCGGTGGCCATGTATGGACAGCTGCATCCTGCCGGCGTGACTTATGCCATCACCGGTGCGCACCTAGACTGTGCGCCTGCGCCGCACCGCGGCTTTACCGGACGCCCCCATGAAAACCCACGGTTACGCCGCCTACGATCCGACCTCGCCGCTGGCGCCTTTCACCTTCGAACGCCGTGCGCTGCGCAGCAACGATGTGGCGATGGAGATCCTGTACTGTGGCGTCTGTCATTCGGACCTGCACACCGCGCGCAACGACTGGGGCTGGAGCTATTACCCGATCGTGCCGGGGCATGAAATCGTCGGCCGGGTGATCGAGGTCGGTGCCGAGGTCAGCCGCTACAAGGTGGGCGATCATGTCGCGGTCGGCTGCATGGTCGACAGCTGCCTGGCCTGCGACCAGTGCGACAGCGGCCAGGAGCAGCTGTGCCGCAACGGCATGACCGGCACCTATGCCGGCGCCGACCGCATCAGCGGCGATCCCACCCAGGGCGGTTACGCCAAGCATCTGGTGGTGCGCGAGGAATTCTGCCTGCGCATGCCGCAAGGGCTGGACCTGGCGCGCGCCGCGCCGCTGCTGTGCGCCGGCATCACCACCTGGTCGCCGCTGCGCAGCTGGAACGTGGGCCCGGGCAGCCGCGTTGGCGTGATCGGCCTGGGCGGTCTGGGCCATATGGCGGTGAAGCTGGCGGCCGGTCTGGGCGCCGAGGTCACCGTACTGAGCCGCAGCCCGTCCAAACAGGCCGATGCGCTGGAACTGGGCGCCGGCAGCCTGCTGGTCTCCAGTGACGAGGCGGCGATGGCCGCGGCCGCGGCCTCGTT
>NZ_LLXS01000083.1:0-610 GCF_001431585.1 Stenotrophomonas pictorum JCM 9942
GGTGCGCATTGCCTACCCGGGCGACTTGCTGGTTACGGCAACGGCGGTGGGTTGCCGGGCGCCGCCTGAGCCATGCTGGTGGCCGGTGCGACTGTGCCGCCCAGAACCGCCTGGGCGATCAGGTTGTCCAGACGGCGGACGTCCAGTCCCTTGTTGAGGTTGACCTTGATATGGCCGGCTTTGGTCCAGAGTTCGATCTCGGAGTTGAAATTGAACAGGCCGTGGCCGTTCTCCGACGACCACATATAGATCGAAGAGTACGGCAGCGAATAGATCTCCACCTTTTTGCCGGTGATGCCCTGCGCGTCGCGCACGATCAACCGCTTGTTGGTGAACACCGCTGAATCGCGGAAAGTCTTGTAGGCCGCTACGGCGGTCTCGCCGGGCACGAGGATATCGTTCACGTCCTGCGGAATCGGGCATTCCGATACCAGCGTCCATGCCAGAATTGCATTGGTTTCCATGTTGAAGCCGTCCCCGTAGTTGCGAGTTGTTGTGCGGTGGAGGCGGAATTGTAGGCGGCGCGCAGGTCAGGGCAATAGGTTTGAACTAATTGCTTTTGTAAAGGTGGATCTGGCACCGTACTTCGGCCCGGGTAAGGCCATCGGCC
>NZ_LLXS01000084.1:0-35433 GCF_001431585.1 Stenotrophomonas pictorum JCM 9942
TCCATGCGCAGTATGTTAGCACGTAGTGTTAACAGGCCCTAGTCGATGGCTGCGGCGTTGGCTGCCCTCCCCTCTTGAACCCGCGATCCCTCGCCATGAACGCCTCCAGCATGTGCGGGATCAACTTCTCTGCATCGACTGCCTCGCCATACGCTTGCGCGTGCAGCGCGGCGTAGCGGTCGAGGTCGGCTTTCAGGCTGGCTGGGCAGGCGAAAGTCATCTTGACGTTCTCGGTCTTGGGCAGCGGCCCGAGCCGCAGCTTCTTGGTCGCGCTCATTGCGAAGCTCCCCGATTGAAGAACAGCGGCTGGTAGGGCCGCAGCACCAGATCCCGGTTGACGATGATCCGCACCGGCAGGCCCGGCCGCTCGGTCAGCGTCGGCTGGATGTTCATGTTGCGCCGGGTGATCTCCTGGCCGACCTGATTGATGCTGTCCTGGGCGCTGTCGCGCCCGGCGATGACGATGCGGTTGCCGTCCTGGCGGTTTTCCGGCGCGGCCAGCTCGGCACCCACGCCCAGCAGCGTCGTCAGCACCGCGCCCGCAACGATGCGCTTCCAGTGCCAGTCCACGTCGTCTTCCAGGCCGGCGTAGCCGGCCGGGTCGGTGCCCACGAGGTTGTCGAGCGTCAGCGAGGACGTGTCGGGCAGGATGATCCGGTTCCACACCACCTGCACGCGGCTCTGTCCGTAGCTGACCTGGCTGTTGTAGCGCCCCAGGATGCGCGATCCCTGCGGGATCAGCAGGAACTTGCCCGTGGCCGTGTCAAAGACCGGCTCCGTCACCGTGGCGATCACGTCGCCCGGCAAGTCCGACTTGATGCCCGTCACCAGCGCGCCCGCGATCACGGTTCCGGCCATCACCTGATACGGCGACGCCGGCAGCGCCAGATTGCCGGAATTGCGTGTTTCCGTAGAGCCGGCTTTCAGGAACGCTTCCTTTTGGTCTTGTCGGTTCTGCACGGCGGTCGGGTCGGCAGGCTGCGCCGCCACCGATGCCGGCCCAGCCGTGAGCGGGTCGAAGGCCGCGAGCGCGCTTGCACCACCAGGCACACCCGGCGTCGCCTGTGCCACCGTGGCGGCGGCTTGGCCTTGGCCCCCTGAACGGAAGAACACCGACGAAGCCGCAGCGGCTTCCGCCTCCTTGCGCACGGCATCGTTGGGATCGTGGCCGGGGGCCGCGTAGGCGGCCACGGCCGGCTGCTGCGAATTCACGATGGCAGGGCCGAGGTCGCCCGGCAGCGGCGGCCCCAGCTCGGGCACTTGCGGCGGCAGCTTCGAGTAGTCGGTCGGCAGGCCATCCAGCCCCTCTGATTTCGAGACGCGATCGACGTTGTAAAGCTCGGTTTGCTCGTCGGCGCTGCGCCGCTGCGGTTGCAACGACCAGATCGTAGCGCCGAGCACGGCAACCGACAGACTGCCGACGAGGATGGCCAGCGTGCGTCGGTTCAGGCGCGTGACCGGGCGCGGCTGGGCGCGCAGCACCACCGCTTCCGGCGCGACCTTGCCTGCCTGCGGCGTGGCGAGGTCGGGGGTGTCGTCCTGGCTCATGGTCAGTTCCTCCGCGCAACGCCGTCCGTGCGCTCAATTCGCACCACGTCGCCCTTGTCGCCGCCCAGGCGCAGTTCGGCGGCACCGAACAGCCGATCCACGATGTAGTACGGCGAGCGGAAGCGGTAGTTGACCAGTTGCCCGTCGCCTTCCGGCCCGATTACGAACAGCGGCGGCAGCTCGCCTTGCGCGATGCCGGCGGGGAACTGGATATAGACCTTCTGCCCGTCGTCGAAGGCGCGCAGCGGCTTCCACGGCGGGTTGCTACCGCTGACCGCGTAGCGGAAGCGCAGGTTTTCCAGCGACAAGCCGGAGTCCACCGGCGCGGCGGCGCTGGCCGCCTGCGCCTGGCGCTGCAAGGCCAGCATCCGGTCACGCGGATACTCCCAAGAAGCCGACGCCATCCACGTCTTTTCCGTCGAAGCCAACTCCAGCAGGTACGTCCTGCGGTTGGTGGTGATGACGAGATTGGTCTTGAGGCCCGAGCGGATCGGCTTGACCAGCACATTGACGCGCAGGTCAGCACCGCTGCCGCTCGACGTATCGCCAACGATCCAGCGCACGGTATCACCAGCGGCCACCGTCACCAGCTCCTCGCCCGGCTGGAGCGAAATCACAGTCACGCGGCCCACGGCTGCATAGACTTGGTAGAGCGCGCCATCGGTGAACGGCCACACCTGAATCGCGTTGACGTATCCCTCGCGCGTGGGTGCGACGCGCGCCTCGGCATTGGCCCGTGAGACGCGCACCTTCTCGTCGGCTGGCTCCGGCGTGGGCTTGGCGTCCTCGGCTTCGGGCAATGGCTTCAACTGCGCCGGCATCGGCAGTACCTCGGGCACCGCCACCACCTCCACCGGCGCGGGTGGCTCGGGTAGCGGCTGGGCCTGTACCGGCTCATCGAGCGAGATGGTCGGCGGTGGCTTGCCCTGCGTGGCGCAGCCCGCCAGGGCAAGCAAGATCACCGGCAAGGCGGATTTACGGAAAAGATCATTCATGGCTTGGCTCCTTCGGAAGAATCCAGTTCGCGGCTCCATGACAGGCCGTTGACGTAGATGCCCAGGGGGTTCTGGCGCAGGCGTTCTTCGGTGCGCGGCGGCTGGAGCACGATGGACACCACGGCCGTCCACCGCTCCAAGCCCGCCGCGGCGCCGTTGACGTAGCGGCGTTCCGTCCAGCGCACGTTGAAAGACGTGTCGCTGGCGCGCACGACGCTGGTGATCTGCACAGTCACCGACTCTTTACCGATGCGTGCGAACGGGTCGTTGACCCGCGCGTAGTCGTTGAGCACGGCCGCGCCCTTGTCGGTCGTGTAGTCGTAGGCGTCCAGCCAGTTCTGGCGGACGACGATGGGGTCGATGGACAGCGAGCGCACCAGCGTCACGAAGCGCGCGATGTGGTGCGCCGTCTGTGCATCGTTGGGCCGGTAGGGCGTGGCGGCTTCGCCCACGGCGCGCACCTGGCCCGCGTTGTCCACTTCCACGACGTAGGGCGTCACGAATGACTGCGCCGAGCGCCACACTAGGCCGCCGGACATCAACAGCGCGAGCGTGAGGCAGCCGAAGGCCATCAGGCGCCAGTTCTTCGCCTGCACGCGCGGCGAGCCGATACGGTCGTCCCACACCTGGCCGGCAGCTTGGTACGGCGTGGCAGGCTGCGGCGTGTCGGCATAGCGCACCTGCGGTTTTCTGAATCGCATGGTCAGTTCTCCTTGTGAATCGCATTAGTCGTCGGAGCCGCGCAGGCTCGGGCCTTGCCCCGAGCCGCCACCGTCGCCACCGCGCAGCGTGTGCGCGGCGGTGGTCGCGGCGTGGGTGAGTTGCTGGCGGCGATGCAGCCGCTTGGCCCAGGCGGGTTGTTCCGGCTTCTGTGCAGCGGCGCCGCCTGCGGAGGCCTCTCCTGCGGAGGCTTGGCCGGTTGACGCGCCAGCGTCGGCCGTCGAGCCATTCCAGCCAGCACGGAACGGAGCGGCCATCCGCTGCCCGGCAGCGGAAGCACGGGATGCTGCGGCGCGTCCGGCGGACTGCGCGCCGGTCTTGGCGACGTTGCCCAGGCCCGCCATCGCGCCCTTTGCGCCGCCGCCAGCGGCGGCGGAACCGGCCTGAAACGCCGACTTCGCATTGCTGGCCGCCGACGTGGCGGCGCGCGCACCGCTACCGGCCAGCTTTGCGGCGGCCGGAGCCATACGCGCGCCAGCAGCCACGGCGCCACCCACGCCCGTCGCGGCGGCGCCGATAGCGACGGCCGTGCCGGCAGCGCCGACAGCAGCACCGGCCATCGCGCCCGCGCCGAGCTGCGGCGCACCGGACACAAGGCCTGTCGCAATGCCGGGGCCGAAGATCCCGAGCGCCAGCAAGGTGAGCGAGGCCAGCATGATGACCAGCGCGTGGTCGATGGACGGCTCGGCGGGATGGACTTGGAACTGAGCGAACAAGCCCGAGCCGATCCCGACGATCACGGCCAGCACCAGAACCTTGACGCCGGAGGCCACCACGTTGCCCAAGACCTTTTCGGCGAGGAACGCGGTCTTGTTCCAGAGTGCGAACGGCACAAGCACAAAGCCCGCAAGCGTGGTCAGCTTGAACTCGATCAGCGTGATGAACAGTTGGATCGCCAGCACGAAGAAGCACAAGATCACAACCAGCCACGCGAGGAACATCACCACGATGGGATCAAGGTTCACGAACACTTCGGGGAAGCCCGCCATCTCGCCGATCTGCTCCAAAATCGGCGCCCCGGCGTCGATCCCGGTTTTCGCCAGCCGGCCCGGCTGCAGGAAGTTCTCCATCGTGATGGCCGAGCCGGTGGCGGTAATGCCCAATCCCGCAAACGAGCGGAACACGATGCTGGCCAGCCAGTTGAAGTTATTGATGATGTAGGCGAAGGCACCGACGTAGAGCACCTTGCGCAGCAGCTTGGCGATCACGTCCTCGCCCTGGCCGGTGGCATGGCTCATGGCCCAATACAGTCCGGCGATCGTCATGTCGATGACGATCAGCGTGGCCGTGAGGAACGCCACCTCGCCACGCAGCAGCCCGAAACCCGAGTCGATATAAGCGGCAAAGGTGTTGAGGAATTGGTCGATGATGGTCACATCATTCATGGCGTGTCCTCCGGTTCGGCGGGAAAGGCCGGCGCCATGCCATCGGCCGGTTCCTCGAAGCTCGGCGGAATCGGCGGCAGGTCGGCCAGCGTCTGGTATTCGTCCGGCCCGGCCTCGCCGGAGAAGAAGCGCCGCCGGAAGGCTTCGGCGGCGGCGCGGCAAGCGTCCTCGCCCTTGGCCTGCCGGTCGGCCGCGCATTGCGCGCGCAATGCCTTGAGCCGCGCAGGATCGGCGGCCAGAGCATCGGCAAGGTTGTCGGCCGGCTGCTTGTTGCAAGCGGCCAGCAGCACGACAAGCACCACAACAGACGGGGCGAGGACGCATCGCATGGCGGCCTCCCGTCAGTTGCCGTAGAAGTTCACGGACTGCGGCGTGTACGGCGTGCCTTCGCCCAGGAAGCGCCGCCGCACTTCGCGGGCGCGCTCCGTGGCCGCCGCCTGCCGCGCCAGATCCAGCGACGCCGCCCGGTCTTGCGTGATCTGGAGCCGCTGCGACTGGATCGACTGTTTGGCCTGCAAAGCCAGCAACTGGTTCATGGCCTGCATCGCCTGCAAGGCACCTTCGGCCGACTGGCTCTTGCCCACGAGATCGGCCAGCACGCTTTCGTCTTCGCCCAGGTTCTGCGACACCTGCGCCTGCATCTGCATCGTGGTCTGCAAGCCGTTGAGCGTGTTCTTCCAACGCTCCTGCGCATCGCGGTACATCTGGTCGCCGCTGACGGTGGCGGCGTACTGCTCGGGATACAGGCGCGCGAACTCCCGATCGAGGTTCGTCACGTCGAAGGCCAAGCCGCGGGCCTGGGCGATCAGTCGCTCGGTCGTCGCCAGGTTGGCGCGCAACTGGTTCACCACGCTAGACGGCAGGCTGGCGAGGTTGCGCGCCTGGTTCATCAGCATCTTCGCTTCGTTCTGGAGCTGCTGGATCTGGTTGTTGATCTGCTCCAGCGTGCGGATGGCGGTCAGCGTGTTCTGCACGAGGTTGGTGGGATCGACCACGACCCATTGCGCATGGGCAGTGGCGGTGCAAAGCATGGCCGCGATGGCAGCGGCGATAAGACGCTTCTTCATGGCAGGTTCTCCAGGGGTTGGTCAGCGAGGGAACCCGGCGCAAGGCCGGGGAACGAGGGCAGCAGGTCGGCCGCCCAATCGAGGCCGCGATGGCGCAGCCAGGCGCCCGCGAAGCCGGGCACGCCGGCGTCCAGCAGCACGCGGTCTATGTCGCGCTGGTCTTGCGGCGTGGATGCGCCCGCAAACGCCAGCGCCGCCGGCCCCAGATCGAGGTCGAACAGGCGGTTGCCGAGGCGGGATTGGTAGTAGTAGTCGCGCTTGGGCTGCGCGGTGGCGACGATTTCGATCTGCCGCCTGTTGAGGCCGAAGCCCTCATAGATCGTGCGAATCTGCGGCTCGGTCGCCTGCGGGTTGGCGAGGAAAATGCGGCTCGCGCAGCTCTCGATGATCGCGGGCGCGATGCTCGATTCCTTGATGTCGGCGAGGCTCTGCGTGGAGAAGATGACGCTGACGTTCTTTTTCCTGAGCGTCTTGAGCCATTGCCGGATACGCGCGGCAAACACCGGGTCATCTAGGAACAGCCACGCTTCATCGAGGATCAGCAGCGTGGGCGCACCGTCGAAGCGTTCGTCGAAGCGCGCAAAGAGGTAGTGCAGCACGGCCATGACGGCGGCCTTGCTGTGCATCAGCTCCTCCATCTCGAAGCACTGCACGCCGGCCATGCCGAGCCGGTCATGGTCGGCGTCCAGCAGCTTGCCGTGGGCACCGCCGAGCACATAGGGCGACAGCGCCTGCCGCAGCGCGTTCGATTGCAGCAGCACGGAAAGCCCCGTCATCGTGCGCTGCTCCAACGGCGCACCGGCAAGGCTTCCCAACGCCGACCAGATAGCCGCCTTCTCGTCGGGGCCGACCGCCACGCCCTCATGCAGCAAGCGGCCTTCCACCCATTCGGCCGCCCAGGTGCGGTAGCCCTCGCGGTCGATGCGTGCCAACGGCTGGAAGGCGGTTTCGCCATCTGTCCCGAGGTCGTAGTGCTCGCCGCCCAGGCCGAGAACCGTGGCGCGCATTGAGCGGCCCATGTCGAACGCGAAGATGCGCGAACCGCGATAGCGGCGGAACTGCATTGCCAGCGTGGCGAGCAAAACCGACTTGCCCATGCCGGTCGGCCCCGCGACTAGCATGTGGCCCACGTCGCCGATGTGCGTCACCAGCCGGAACGGCGTGGCGCCATCGGTGCGTGTGACGATCAAGGGTGGGCCATCCAGGTGCTCGTTCCTTTCCGGCCCGGCCCATACCGCCGAAACCGGCATCATGTGAGCCAGGTTCAACGTCGAGACGATGGGCTGGCGCACGTTGGCGTAAGCGTTGCCCGGAATGGACGACAGCCAGGCATCCACGGCGTTGAGCGTTTCCGGGATGGTGATGAAGCCCCGGCCCTGGATGACACGCTCCACCATGCGCAGCTTCTCGTCGGCCACAGCCGCGTCGGCATCGAGCACCATCACCGTGGCGGTGAGGTAGCCGAAGGCGACTTGATCGCTGCCCAGCTCCTGCAAGGCGGCATCGGCATCGGCGGCCTTGTTGCTGGCGTCGGTATCGACCAGCGGACTTTCCTGCTGGAAGATCGTTTCGCGCAGCAGCGCGATGACGTTCTTGCGTTTGGCGAACCACTGGCGGCGCAGGCGTCCCAACTCCCGTTCCGCCTCGGCTTTGTCGAGGCACAGGAAGCGCGTGCTCCAGCGGTAGGCAAAGCCAAGGCGGTTGAGGTCGTCCAGAATCCCCGGCCAAGTCGAGGTCGGGAAGCCCCGCACCGACACCATGCGCAGGTGCTGGTCGCCCAGCATGGGCGCCAGGCCACCGACCAGTGCGGAATCGGTCAGCAGTGCGTCGATATGGAACGCCACTTCGGGCACGCCGACGCGATAGCGCCGCGTCGAGATGGTGGCGTGCAGGTAGGTCAGTGTCTGGCCGTCATCGAGCCAAGCGATTTCCGGCATCACGCCATCGAGCAGGTCAAAGACGCGATCCGTCTCCGCGACGAAGGCTTGCAGCCGCTCGCGCCAGTCCACGCCATCGGTGGGCCGGTTCTCGTACAGCATCCCCGCCGCGCGGGCGCGCGATTCCTCGGGCGGCAGGTACACCAGCGTCAGGTGATAGCCGCTCTCGAAGTCGTTGCCCGATTCCTCGAAGGTGGCCCGGCGCTCCTCGTCCACCAGCCACGACAGCGGCTCGGGAAACTCCGATTGCGGATAGTCGGCAGCGGGTCGGCGCTCGGCCTCGATGAACAGCGCCCAGCCCGAACCCATGCGGCGTAGCGCGTTGTTCAAGCGCGCCGACGTGGCAATCAGTTCGCCTTGCGTCGCGCTGTCGAGGTCAGGCCCACGAAACCGGGCCGTGCGCTGGAAACTGCCGTCCTTGTTCAAGATGACACCCGGCGCGACCAGCCCGGCCCAGGGCAGCCAGTCGGCGAGCAAGGCCGGGCGCTGGCGGTATTCGGCTAGGTTCAGCATCGCGGCGTCCTCCCCTTACACGTCCAGCAGCGGGCGATGCTTGATGTGCCGAGCAAAGACCTGCATGAACTGCGGATCGACGCGCGCTCCCCACACCGCCAGCGAATGGCCGACGATCCAGAGCACGACACCGGGAATCCACAGTTGAAGGCCCAGCCCGACGGCGGCGGCCAGCGTGCCGTTGGCAATTGCCACGGTGCGCGGCGCACCGCCCAGCAGAATCGGCTCGGTCAGCGAGCGATGCAGCGGCACCTCGAATCCGGCGGCGAAGGTGTCCGGGGCACTCATACGACGGCCCCGCCGGAGAAGCTGAAAAACGACAGGAAGAAGCTCGAAGCCGCAAACGCGATGGACAGACCGAACACGATCTGGATCAGCTTGCGGAATCCGCCCGAAGTGTCGCCGAAGGCGAGCGCGAGGCCCGTGGCGATGATGATGATGACCGCGACGATGCGCGCCACCGGCCCCTGGATGGATTCGAGGATGGATTGCAGCGGGCCTTCCCACGGCATCGAGGAACCGGCGGCCTGCGCGGTTCCGGTCAGGAACAACAGCAGCGCGGCCAGCAGCAGCCCTTGCCCCGCAGGGCGGGCCAGGCAGCGCAGCCGCGCAAGACGCAATGCCGGATTTGCAGAAAAACGGAAAGCAGGAAAAGTCATCTGCGTCATGGCAGTTCTCCAAGTAAGTCAGGGGATGGGGAAGTCGCCGCAGCGGATGCGGCATCGGGGTTTGGCGACAACTCGGGAAACGGCGTGTCCAGCGCGTCCGCCTCCCAATTCGCCAATCGGTAGCCCACGCCGTCGAAGCCGACGACGCGGGCAATGCTCTCGATGCGGCGTTTGCGCCCACGCCCGGCGATGTGGATCACCACGTTGACCGCCTCGGCGATCAGCGCACGCGGCGGGTTCACGGCCACTTCGAGAATCAGTTGCTCCAGGCGCAGCAGCGCGCCCAGCGCGGAACCTGCGTGGATCGTGGCGATGCCGCCGGGGTGTCCCGTGCCCCACACCTTGATGAGATCCAGCGCCTCGGCGCCGCGCACCTCGCCGACGACTACGCGATCAGGCCGCAGGCGCATGGACGAGCGCACCAGCTCGGTCATGGATACCACGCCTGCGCGCGTGCGCAGCGGAACGTGGTCGCGGGCCGCGCATTGCAGTTCCACCGTGTCTTCGAGCACCAGCACGCGGTCGCCGGTGGCGGCGATTTCGGCGAGCAAAGCATTGGCGAGCGTGGTCTTGCCGCTGCTGGTGGCGCCGGCGATCAGCACGTTCTGCCGCTCGCGCACGGCGCGAACGAGAAAGCCCGCCTGCACGCTGGTCATCATCCCGTCAATGACGTACCGCTCCAACGGGATCACGCCGATAGCACGCTTGCGCAGCGCAAAGGCCGGCCCCGGCGCTGCCGGCGGCAAGATGCCCTCGAAGCGTTCGCCGGTTTCGGGCAGTTCGGCGGATAGCAGCGGCTGGCCGCGATGGATTTCCGCACCGACATGGGCCGCGACCAGGCGGATGATTCGCTCGCCGTCCGCCTCGGGCAGTTCCACGCCCATCGGCGCGCGCCCACTGGAAAGCCGATCCACCCAAAGGGTGCGATCAGGATTCAGCATCACCTCCACCACGTCCGGGTCTTCGAGCGCGGCGGCGATCAGCGGCCCCATCGCTGTGCGCAGCATCTGGATTCGGCGGTCGAGCGACGTGGCGCTCATGGACTGCGGAACGGCGCTCATGACGCACGCTCCCGCGCTTGCGCAGCCGCCGCCGCGTCCTCCATTCGCATAGGATCGGGATGCAGTTCCTCCACCACGTCGCGCACCAGGCTGCGCCCGCGCAGCAGGTGGCGGCCCAACTGTTCAACGAACTGCTCGAAGCGCGCTTTGCCCTGAGCGCGGGCGGCCTCTTGGTGCGCCTCGGGAACGGGCGTGCTGACCGTGAGGTAGTAGCGAATGAACAGCGCCAGCGTCTCGATCTGGATGTTCTGGTCGCGCTCCAGCCGTTCGGATTGGCGCGACAGCCGATCCAGGCGCTTGGCGATGGCCGCCTCGCGCTGGTCGGCGGCATCGGGCGACAGCCACGATGCGAGCGCCGCCGCGACGATGGACGACTTGGAAACGCCCTTCTTGGCGGCCAGCTCGTCCAGGCGCTTGGCGTGTTCGGGCTGGATAAAGAGATTCAGGCGGTAATGGCTCATAGCTCGATTCCGTCGTTGGGGTCGAGGGAAGCCAGCCGGGCCGTGCGCTGCATGGCCGGCTCAAGCTGGCGAGGGAGAGGAAGCGGCAGGTCGTCGTCGTCATCGAGCAGCGCCAGGTCGGCCGCAGGCGCGGCCAGCTCGGGGTCGTAGGCGACGGTTTCGGAGAGTTCGGGCTGACGGCGCGGGCCGCCGTCGTCGGCCGAAGCCAAGTTCTCCAGGCCATCGGCGGATGCCGTGGCAGGCGCAGCGGGCACGGACGGAATCGCCAGCCCGCTCCAGTCGTCGGGCCGCGACGGCGGCGCGTCTGCGTACTGCCCGTCCGCTAGCGTGGGCGGTGGCAGCACGCGACGCTTGAAATTGGCGTCCGCGTAGTAGCGCAGCTTCTTCGCCTTGATCGGCGCTACGCTGGACACCATCACCACGGCCTCGTCAGGCGGAAGCTGCATGACTTCGCCCGGCGTCAGCAGCGGGCGCGCGGTTTCCTGGCGCGACACCATCAGGTGGCCCAGCCACGGCGCGAGCCGGTGGCCCGCGTAGTTGCGCTGGGCGCGCAGCTCGGTGGCCGTGCCCAGCGTCTCGGAAATCCGTTTGGCGGTGCGCTCGTCGTTCGTGGCGAACGTCACGCGCACATGGCAGTTGTCGAGGATGGAGTGGTTTTGCCCATACGCCTTGTCGATCTGGTTGAGCGACTGCGCAATGAGGAAGCTGCGGATGCCGTAGCCCGCCATGAAGGCCAGCGCCGTCTCGAAGAAGTCCAGGCGCCCCAGCGCCGGAAATTCATCGAGCATCAGCAGCAGCTTGTGGCGGCGCTCGATGCCGTCGGAGCCGTCGAGCGATTCGGTGAGGCGCCGGCCGATCTGGTTGAGGATCAGGCGAATGAGCGGCTTCGTCCGCGAAATGTCCGAGGGCGGAACCACCAGATACAGCGACACCGGATGCTCGGCGGCGATCAGGTCGGCGATGCGCCAGTCGCAGCGCGACGTGACTTCGGCCACCGTGGGATCGCGGTACAGACCGAGGAACGACATGGCGGTGCTCAACACGCCGGAACGCTCGTTGTCCGACTTGTTGAGCACTTCGCGCGCCGCCGAAGCGACGACAGGATGCGGCCCATCGCCCAGGTGGGGCGTGGTCATCATCCGGTGCAAGGTCAGCGCGAAGGGGCTGGCCGGGTCAGATAGGAAGTTGGCGACGCCGCGCAGCGTCTTGTCTGCACCCGCGTAGAGCACATGCAGAATGGCCCCGACCAGCAGCGCGTGACTGGTCTTCTCCCAATGGTTGCGCTTCTCCAGTGCGCCTTCGGGATCGACCAGAATGTCCGCGATGTTCTGCACGTCGCGCACTTCGTGCGCGCCGCGCCGCACTTCCAGCAGTGGGTTATAGGCCGCCGATTTCGCATCGGTCGGGTTGAACAGCAGGCAATGCGAGAAACGCGAGCGCCAGCCTGCGGTGATCTGCCAGTTCTCGCCCTTGATGTCGTGGATGACGGCCGACGCGGGCCAGGACAGCAGCGTCGGCACCACCAGGCCGACGCCTTTGCCCGAGCGCGTGGGCGCGAAGGTCAGGACGTGTTCCGGCCCTTCATGCCGTAGGTATTGACGATCATGCTGGCCGAGGAACACGCCGGCCGGCTGTGTGAGGCCGGCTTTGCGAATGTCCTGCGCGTTCGCCCAGCGCGCAGAGCCGTAGGTCGTGACCAGACGCGCTTGGCGCGAGCGCCAGACCGACATGGCGATGGCAACGCCCACGGCGACCATGCCGCTGGCGCCGGCAATGGCGCCGCCGGTGTCGAAGACCTCCGGCTCATAAGCGCCGAAGAAGAACCACCACTCAAACAGCTTCCAGGGGTGGTAGATCGACGTGCCAAGTAGGCCGAACCAGGGCGAGCCAAGGCGTACTTGGTAGCCAAGGGCTGCTGCTGTCCATTGTGTGGCGCCCCACACTCCGGCGATCACGATGCCGAATACCACGGCAATCTGACCGAACAGCACGTTCGTCCCTTGCATGACCTGGCCTCCGATTTCTCCTGCGCTTTTTCCTCATGGAAAGAGCGGCACAAGGACGTGCCGCAGGCGTCAGGTTCGGTGCCGGGTCAGTGCCGGTCAAAGACCATTTTCAGCAGAAAGGTCGAGCAAAAAGACGGAGTTCGCGCGGTGTCGAACCAAAGAAAAACGCCGCAAGCGAAGGCGCATTGCGGCGTGTCGAACAAAAAAATGAAGGCGAAACGGCTATCCGCCAACAATCAGAACTTGGGCGATTCCTTCGGCGGCGTGTAAGGGGTTTCGCCATCGCCGTAGAACCGCTTGCGCGTGGCCTCGGCCACCCGGTTGCACAGCACGTCGCCGAGCTTCGGGCGGTCGGTTTTGCATTGCTGGCGCAGTTCTTTGAGCCGTTCGGGGTTGGCCGCCAGTTCTTCCACTGTCGGGATGTCCGGTTCTGAACTGATGGCCTTCTGAGGCGTCTCGGCCTGACCGCAGGCGGTCAGGATGGCCGCCAACAAGAATGGGATGGCCTTCTTCATGGCATCAATTCCTCCGGGGGATCAGGGTTTCGGCCTCGTATGGCCCTAGGAGTTTCCGGCAACTCGATGGTCTGCACGCGCTCAACGAAACGTGCCAGTTCATCAGACGGATTGCCGTCGAGACGGAGCAAGTAGGTCGTAAGTGGTGGCACTCGCGACGCCAGCGGTCGAGCTACGACACCCGGCTCACGGCTGGCGGCGATGTGTGCAGCGCCCGCTAGTCCAAGCGCGAAGCCGGCCGATACCAGTGCCATCATCAGATCGCAGGTGGCAACCCGTTCTGCGATCAGTGGTTCCATGTCAGCACGACGCAGCACTCGTTCAACGTGCTTGGCGTGGCCCTCACACACTTGCGGATCGCACAAGACCAGCGGGTAGCGCAGCAACTCGTCCAAGGGAATACGCTTGTAGGCCAGCAGCGGATGCCGGGCCGGCACTGCCACCATGAGTGCATCGCTCCAAGCGGGCAAAGTGACGATGCCGTCGCCCACTTCGTCGGATTGGGCAAACCCCACGTCGTACAGATTATCATGCAGCCCTTTGATCTGCTGCGATAGTGACACTTCGAAAAAGCGGATCTCGACCTCGGGTTCTTCCTGGCGACACAACGCCAGTAAGGCGGGCAGGCGCGACGGCGTGATGCCATCCGACAAGGCCACGCGCAACTGCCCGTGAAAACCGTTTGCCGCTGCTTTCACGCTCTCTCGCGCTTGCTCCAAGGCAGCAAACACACGACGCACATGCTCCAAGAACAATGTTCCGGCATGGGTCAGCCGCGTACTGCGCGTGGTGCGGGCAAACAGCATCACGCCGAGTTCTTCTTCCAGTTCCTTGATGGCCCGCGACAGCGGCGACTGCTCGATGTGCAGCCGCTCGGCGGCGCGAGCGAAGTGGAGTTCTTCAGCGACGGCGACGAAGCACCGAAGATGGCGCAGTTCCACTTACATCCCGCCGGGCTTGTGATGTGCCTGTTCCCCTCCGCCAACAAGGCGCGGAGGGCGACATTTGCGCCTGCCCGAAATCGACCGTTGCCGGTCGTCTGAGATCACGGTTCTGCTGTCCATTGCGGTCTCCTTTTCGCGCTTCCCCTCTTGCGGCAAGCTTGCATGGTGATAAGATAGTAATAGATTACTTACTTTCGGATGCGCAAGCAATGAGTGGACACCCCAAGCATCTACCGGCCGATGAGCGGCGCGCGGCCACAGTCGAGGCGGTGGTCGACTTGGCCGCCGAGCAGAACCCCAGCGACATCACGACCACAGCCATCGCACAGCGCATGGGGCTGACCCAGGGGGCGCTGTTTCGTCACTTCCCGACCAAGGACGCCATCCTGCAGGCGGTGATGTCCTGGGTCACGGAACGCCTGCTAGCTCGGGTGGACAAGGCAGCAGAAGGCACTACGTCCCCGGTCGCAGCCCTTGAGGCGGTCTTCATGACGCATATCGACTTCGTGTCCGAGCACCCGGGTGTGCCGAGGATGCTCTTCGGCGAATTGCAGCGACCTGGAGAGACCCTGCCTAAGCGAATGGTGCAGACCTTGATTCATCACTACGGCGAGCGGTTGCATCGCCTGCTCGAAGCCGGCAAGGCGCAGGGCGAACTGGATGCGGGACTGGATGTGGATGCCGCCGCCGTGTTGTTCATCGGCACGATCCAGGGACTGGTCATGCAGTCGCTGTTGGCGGGCAAGGTCAGTCGCATCCGCCGTGACGCACCAGCCGTGTTTGCCATCTATCGCCGTGGCATCGAAAGCAACACATGAAACACCTGTCTTCTCCGCAAGCGCGACTGCGACCTCCAAACCCTTCCACAAATCGGGAGCAACGAACATGACGGCACACAGCGGATGCGCGATCTGGATGCGCGTGGTCTCCTTGATTGCGATCGGTTTTGGCCTGATGACTATCTGGGAAGGCGGCGCAGTCCTGTTTGTCGACGGCGCGGCGCGCCAGGCTGCCGGCCACTATGTGCCTTTCGTGCTCTGGTTCAACTTTCTGGCCGGGTTCGCCTACATCGTCGCCGGCGTCGGCTTGTGGATGCGCCGGCGCTGGGCCGCGTGGTTAGCGATTGTCATCACGGTGGCGACCGCACTCGTGTTCCTGGCTTTCGGAGTGCATGTGGCTCTGGGTGGCGCCTGGGAGCGACGCACGGTGGTCGCCATGACGCTGCGCACGTTGGTGTGGGCTGGCATAGCGGCCATCGCCTGGCGCCGGTCAGCGGCGAATGCGCCGGTCGCACGCGAGCACTGAGCACCTTTATCCAGCGGAAACCCATCGATGAAAACTCCAAACCTCCTCTTCAAGAAAACCCGTTGGGTCGTGATCGCCGTCGTCGTGCTCGCTCTTGGCGGCGCACTGGCGTTCTGGTTGTCGCGCGACCATGGACAACAAGATGCATTGCGCCTCTACGGCAACGTCGACATCCGCGAGGTGCAACTGGCCTTCCGTCAGCCCGGGCGCGTGATGCAAATGGCTTTCGATGAGGGCGATGCCGTCAGCGCGGGCGCGCGCCTGGCGGCGCTTGACGCGCAACCCTATCGGGAAGCACTTGCGGCAGCACAGGCCCAGGTGCAGGTGGCGCAGGCGGAACTGGCCAAGCTGCGCCGCGGCCTGCGACCGCAGGAAATCACCCAGGCGCGCGAAGCCCTCAGGCAGGCCCAGGCGCTCGCCACCGAGACCGAGCGCAATTTCCAGCGCCAGAGTGGCCTGCTGGCATCGGGCGCCAGCAGCCAGCGCACGGTCGATGCAGCCCGCACGGCGCGCGACCAGGCAGCCGCTGGCGTCGAAGCGGCCAAGGCGGCCCTGTCGCAAGCATCCGAAGGTTTTCGCAAGGAAGACATCGCCGCGGCAGAAGCTCGCCTTGCGGCCGCACAGGCTGCCGCAGCGCAAGCCACGACAGCCTTGGCGGACACCGAGTTGATGGCGCCCAGTAGCGGCACCGTCATCGCACGAGTGCGGGAGCCCGGCAGCATGGTCGCAAGCCAGAGCGCGGTCTACAGCCTGAGCCTGGACAAGCCGGTTTACGTGCGCGCCTACGTGGGCGAGTCGGACTTGGGGCGCATCGCGCCCGGTACTGTGGTGCGCGTCAAAAGCGATTCATCAGAGAAGGTCTATCGCGGCCAGATCGGCTTCATCTCGCCGCGCGCCGAGTTCACCCCCAAGACGGTGGAGACGACGGATTTGCGCACGGATCTGGTCTACCGCCTGCGCATCGTCATCGACGAAGCCGACAGCGACAGTGCCTTGCGCCAGGGCATGCCGGTGACGATCGAGGTCGATGCGAAAGCCGGCACCCGTATCCCGGCGGGGGAGCGTTGAAATGCAGGCAAGCCCTGCTATCGCCGCCGTGCCTGCGGGTGCGGGCGAAGACGCTGCCATCGTCATCGAAGACGTGGACAAGCATTTCGGCGACGTAAAGGCGCTGCGGGGCTTGAGCGCGCGCATCCACTATGGACGGCTGACGGGTCTGGTCGGCCCCGACGGCGCCGGCAAGACGACGCTGATGCGGATTCTGACCGGCCTCCTGGTGCCGAACGCCGGCCACGTCACCTTGGCAGGCTATGACGTGGTCAAGGACAACGACGCCATTCATGTCGCCAGTGGCTACATGCCGCAACGCTTTGGCCTGTACGAAGACCTGTCGGTGATGGAGAACATGCGCCTGTATGCGCAGTTGCGCGGCATGGATGCGGACCGCAACGCCGATCTGTTTGCCGAGCTGCTGGACTTCACGCGGCTCGGACCCTTCACCAAACGCCTGGCCGGCAAGCTCTCCGGCGGCATGAAGCAGAAGCTGGGCCTTGCCTGTGCGCTCATGGCGCGGCCGAAGGTGCTGCTGCTGGACGAGCCGGGCGTGGGTGTCGACCCGGTCAGCCGCCAGGACTTGTGGCGCATGGTGCAGGCGCTGACCGATGAAGGCATGGCCGTGGTCTGGTCCACCGCCTATCTCGACGAAGCCGAGCGCTGCGAGAGCGTGCTGCTGCTGAACCAAGGGAAGCTCCTGTTCGATGGCCCGCCGCAGGAGCTGACCGCGCAGCTCGAAGGCCGCAGTTTCCGTCTGGAAGACGTCGGTGCCGAGCGCCGAGCGGTCCTGACCCAGGCACTCGACCTGCCCAGCGTGAGCGATGGCGTGATCCAGGGCGCCGGCGTGCGCGTGGTGTTGCGCGAGGGCGCTCAAGCGGAGCAGCTCCAGGCCCTGTCCGATCAGGCGCGAGTGGAGCTGGCGCAGGTGCCCGCGCGCTTCGAAGACGCCTTCATCGATCTGCTCGGTGGCGGCCCCGGCGGCACTTCGACGCTGGCCGAGCGTCTGCCGCCGGTTGAGCTGGGTTCCGACATTGCCGTGTCGTGCCGAAACCTCACCAAGCGCTTCGGCGAGTTCACCGCCACCGACAAGGTCAGCTTCGAGGTGCAAAAGGGCGAAATCTTCGGCCTGCTCGGCCCTAACGGCGCCGGCAAGTCCACCACCTTCAAGATGTTGTGCGGCCTGATGAAACCAACTGCTGGCGAAGCGCATGTGGTGGGCCATGATCTGCGCCGCGCCACCGGCGCAGCCAAGAGCCGGCTCGGCTACATGGCGCAGAAGTTTTCGCTCTACGGCCTGCTCTCGGTGCAGCAGAACCTGGAATTCTCGGCCGGCGTCTACGGACTGGAAGGCAACACCCGGCGCGAGCGCATTGCCGAGATGATCGAAACCTTCGATCTGGGCGACTGGCTGTCCGCCACGCCCGATTCCCTGCCGCTGGGCCACAAGCAGCGCCTGGCATTGGCTTGTTCGCTGATGCACCGGCCGCCCGTGCTGTTCCTAGATGAACCCACTTCGGGCGTGGACCCGATCACCCGGCGCGAATTCTGGACCCACATCAACGGACTGGCCCGCAAGGGCGTGACCATCATGGTCACCACCCACTTCATGGACGAGGCCGAATACTGCGACCGCGTGGCCATGCTCTCGCGTGCGCAACTGATTGCGCTGGATACGCCCGACGCGCTCAAACGTTCGGCGGTCAGCCCCGAACGACCCGACCCGACGATGGAGGACGCCTTCATTCACCTGGTGGAGTCGGCGGACCGCGAGCTGGAGGCCGCCACATGAACGGCACCACAAAGCACAAGGACGGGAATGGACCACAGCAGACCGACCTGCGCCATTTTGATCTGCGGCGCTTGATCGCCCTGGTCACCAAGGAAAGCTACCAGGCGCTGCGCGACCCCTCGACGCTGCTGATCGCGTTCGTGCTGCCGGTGGTGTTGCTGCTGCTGTTCGCCTATGCGGTGTCGCTGGATGCGAAGGATGTCCGCGTCGGCGTGGTGCTGGAGTCGCCCGGCGCTGCAGCGCAGGAGCTTGCGGCGGCCTTTGCCGGCACAAAGTTCCTGGATGCCCACTTCGCCCATGACCGGCGCGAAGTGGCCGACCAGCTGGTCTCAGGCGACCTGCGCGGCTACGTGGTGATCCCGCAGGATTTCGAGCAGCGGCTGGCCCAGCGTGGCAGCGAGCCGCTGGTGCAGATCGTCACCGACGGCTCCTACCCCAATACCGCCAACTACGTCGAGAACTACGCCCGCGGCGTGGTCCAGTCCTGGCGTGCCGGACTGGACGTCGGAGCACCAGCGCAGGCCGTCATGCTGGAACCGCGCTACTGGTTCAACCCCGAGCTGGAAAGCCGCCGCGCACTGATTCCCGGTGCCATCGCCATCGTCATGACCATCATCGGCACCATGCTGACTGCACTGGTGGTGGCGCGTGAATGGGAGCGCGGCACCATGGAGGCGGTGCTGTCCACGCCGGCCTCGGTGGCCGAAATCCTGATCGGCAAGCTGCTGCCGTACTTCGTGCTCGGCATGCTGTCCACGCTGGGTGCGGCGGCGCTGGCGGTGTTCGTGTTCGGGGTCCCGATGCGGGGCTCGCTGGCGGCGCTGCTGCTGCTGTCGGCGGTGTTCATGGTGCCGGCGCTGGGTCAGGGTCTGCTGATTTCCTCCTTGGCACGCAACCAGTTCCTGGCAGCGCAGATCGCGCTGTTCACGGGCTTCCTGCCGGCCTTCATGTTGTCGGGCTTTCTGTACGAGATCGACGCCATGCCGGCACCGATCCGCGCCATCACCTTGGTGGTGCCGGCGCGCTACTTCGTCGATTCGCTGAAGACGGTGTTCCTGGCCGGCGACATCTGGGCCGTGTTCCTGCCCAACCTGGCGGCCATGGCGGCGATCGGGGGGCTGTTCTTCGTGATCGCCAAGCGCGCCACGCGCAAGAACCTGGAGTGACGCGATGTTGACTTCCGCATTCTCGTTCACCCGCCTGCGCGCCCAGTTCATCAAGGAAGTGCTCAGCGTCCTGCGCGACCCGCGCAGCCGCATGGTGGTGTTCGTGCCGCCGATCCTGCAGTTGCTGGTGTTCGCCTTTGCCGCGACGCTGGAAGTGCGCAACGTCGATATCGCCGTCTACGATCAGGATGCGGGGCGCTGGTCGCACGAGTTGGTACAGCGCCTGGACAGCGCCCGCTTCATCACCCACGTCCGGCATGTCGACAGCCAACAGCAACTCCACGAGCTGATCGACCGTGGCGAGGTGATCGCCGCGCTCGCCATCCCGGTGGATTTCTCGCGCTCCATCGCCGCCGGCGAAAGTGGCCGCGCGCAGGTACTGGTCGATGGCCGGCGCAGCAACTCCGGGCAGATCACCGTGGCCTATCTGTCCACAATCGCCGCCGATGTCGGCGCCGAGGTCGTGCCCGACGCCCAGGCACCAACGCCCGTGGTCGTGCGCCACTGGTTCAACCCGAATCTGGTCTACCGCTGGTTCATCGTGCCCGGCCTGACGGGCATCCTGGCGCTGTTCAGCGCGCTGCTCATCACCTCGCTGTCGATTGCACGCGAACGCGAGCTTGGCACCTTCGACCAGTTGCTGGTGTCGCCCACCTCGACGCCCGAGATCATCATCTCCAAGTCGCTGCCGGCGCTGGCGATCGGCACGCTGCTGGGTTTGTTCATGATCAGCGCAGGCGTGTTCCTGTTCGGCATTCCATTTACCGGCTCGTTCGCACTTCTGCTTGCCAGCCTGGTGCTGTTCATCGCCTCGGTGGTCGGCATCGGTCTGATGATTTCCGCGGTCAGCATGACGCAGCAGCAGGCCATCCTGGGAGCGTTCGCCATCGGCGTGCCGGCGGTGCTGATGTCCGGCTTTGCGACGCCTGTGGAAAACATGCCTGTCGTCCTGCAATGGCTGGCTCAGGCCATCCCACTGACCCATTTCCTCATCATCGTCGAAGGCAGCTTTCTCAAGGCCATGCCGCCCGGTGACATTCTCGCCAGCCTGTGGCCGCTGGCGGTCATCGCCCTCGCCACGCTGACCATGGCCACCGTATTCGTCCGAGGACGCCTGCAATGAAATCCAAGCCCCGCACTCCCTTTCTTCGCGCAACCGTCACCGGCCTGACCCCTGGGCGCGCGCGTCCGCTCGTGCTGGCCCTGTCCTGCGTGCTGCTGACTGCCTGCGCAAGCGTGGGCCCCGACTACCGCGAGCCGCCGCCGGTCGACGTCGGCAGCGGCTGGAGCTTGCCGTTGGCAAGCGAATCCCAGTCCGCAGACTTGAGCCAATGGTGGTCTGCACTGGACGATCCCATCCTCGATCGCCTGATGGCCACGGCGCTGGCACAGAACCTGGATCTGCGCCACGCTGCGGCACGCATCGATGAGGCACGCGCCCTGCGCGATCGTGTGGCCGGCGAGGCATTGCCCACCGCCGCCGCTGGCGCGAGCGTCAACCGGCGCCGTCAAAGCGAGAACGGACCCCTGCCCGTAGGTTCGATCCCCGGCCTTGACGCCACGCAGACCATCTACGACGCGGGCTTCGACGCGGCCTGGGAGGCCGACTTGTTCGGGGCCAAGCGGCGGGCGCTGGAAGGCGCCAGCGCCCGCCTGCAGGCGACCGAAGCCGAGGCGCAGGGCATACGCATGCGCATCGTGGCCGAGGTCGCACGCACTTGGTTCACCGCCGTCGGCGCCCGCTACGAGTTGCACGCACAACAGGCCACACTGGATACGCTGCAGCAGACCTTGGAATTGGTGCGCCTGCGGCATGCGCTGGGCGACGCGTCGGCCGCCGACGTGGAGGCGGCGTACGCCCAATGGACAGCAGTCAACGCGCTCATCCCGGATATCCAGGCGCGTCAGCGCGCCGCGATACTCAGCCTGGGCGTGCTGCTGGGCGCGCCGCCGGAGCGGGAGCTGGCACTGCTGGATGGCCCCTTGACGCCGAGCACGCTGCGGGCGCTGCCGGTGGGCGAGCGCGCAGAGATGCTGCGCCGGCGCCCGGACGTGCTGGCTGCGGAACGTCGCCTGGCAGCGAGTTCCGCCGACATCGGCGTGGCCACGGCCGAGTTGTTCCCCAAACTCTCCATCGGTGTCGGCGGCGGGTTCCAAGCGCTCAGTACGGGCGATTGGTTCGATGCATCCAGCTCGCGTTTTTCCATCCTGCCGCTGATTTCCTGGCGCCTGTTCGACGGTGGCCGTGTGCGAGCCGAAATTCGGGCACGCGAGGCGGCCGAGCGACAGGCCGCGCTGGCCTATGAGCAGGCCGTGCTGACGGCGCTGGGCGACGCCGAGCGCGCCCTGGGCGACTACCACGGCGGACTGGACACGCTTGAGCGCCGTGGCATGTCACTGGATGCCGCACGCACCAGCTACGGCCACGCCAAAGCTCGCTACGCCGCGGGCGACATCGCCCTGGTCGAGCTGCTGGCCGCCCAGCGCAGCCTGCACGAGGCCGAAACCGCAGCCGCGCGGGCCCATGCCAACGCGGCCGTGCAATTGGTGGCGCTCTACAAGGCCCTTGGCGGTGGCTGGGACACATCCACCGCGCCATCAACCGCAATCCATCCGCCGCGGGGCGCTGCCGCCCCCGTCGCGTTTTCAAGCCGCTGACGAAACACAAGGAGACCATCATGCAAATCAACGTTGGAAGTGTCGACCGCATTGTCCGCATCGTCCTCGGGCTGATTCTGCTCAGCCTGCCGTTGTGGCTGGACTCACCCTGGCGCTGGCTGGGGCTCATCGGAATCATGCCCCTCGTCACCGGCCTGGCCGGTCGCTGTCCGGGCTACCGTCTGCTTGGCCTGGGCACTTGCCCGATACAAAAGAAAAATCCGGAGTGAAGGTCCCATGAAACTGCATTTTCTGGGCGCTGCGCGCGAAGTTACCGGGTCGTGTTTCTTGGTGGAAGCGCTCAACGTACGCTTCCTGGTGGATTGCGGCATGGTTCAGGGCGGACGCACGGCGGCGGCACGTAACCATGAGCCATTCCCGTTCGACCCGGCATCGATTGATTTCGTGCTCCTGACCCATGCCCACATCGACCACAGCGGGCTATTGCCAAAACTCACGCGCGCAGGATTCACGGGGCCTATTTACGCCACGCCAGCCACGGTTGATCTGCTCGGGGTGATGCTGCCCGATAGCGCTCACATCCAGGAAAGCGATGCGAAGCGGGATGCCAAGCGGTTCAAAGAGAAGACCGCGCTGTCACCCCTGTATACCCTGCAGGATGCCAGCGACTGCTTGCAGCAGGTGCGAGGCATCGAATACGACCGGGAGTTCGCGCCCCGCGTGGGGGTGCGCACCCGTTTCCGCGATGCCGGGCACATTCTTGGGTCGGCCATCATCGAAGTCTGGGTGACCGAGTATGGCTATCCGACAAAGCTCGTTTTCAGTGGTGACCTCGGCCAGCCGGGGCGCCCGATCCTTCGCGACCCGACACCCATCGAGGACGCCGACATCCTCATCATCGAGTCCACCTACGGCAACCGCCAACACAAGGATTTCTCGGCAACCGAAGAGGAGATGATCAGCATCGTCGAGAAAACCCTCTTCGAGAGCGGCGGCAACGTCATCGTGCCGGCCTTCGCGGTTGGCCGAACCCAGGAAGTCCTTTACCACCTGCATCGACTCACCTGCGAGGGGCGGTTGCGACAACCGATGGTATTCGTCGATTCGCCGATGGCCACCGAGGCCACACGCATCACGCGTGAACATCTCGAATTGTTCGACGAACAGGCGAAGCGGTTGGCAGGATGGCACGCGCGCGGCGAGAACCTCCCATACCTGAGTTTCACAGCGAGCGCTGAAGAGTCCATGGCGCTGAACCGGATCCGCTCCGGGGCCATCATCATCTCTGCCAGTGGCATGTGCGATGCGGGACGTATCCGGCACCACCTGCGCCACAACTTGCCACGCCGGGAATGCAGTATCTTGTTTCCCGGCTTCCAGGCGCAGGGGACGCTTGGCCGGCGCCTGATCGAGGGGGCCGAACGTGTACGCATCTTCGGTGAGGACATCCCGGTACGTGCGGCGATCCACAGCATGGGCGGCCTCTCGGCGCATGCCGACCAGAAGGCGTTGCTGAATTGGGCTCGGGGTTTTGTTCACCCACCGGCGCAAACCTTCGTGGTGCATGGGGAACTGTCTGCCGCGCAGGCCTTCGCCGAACTCCTGCAACAGCAACTCGGCTGGCAGGTCACGGTGCCCGAGCATGGTCATGCGCTGCGCTGGCCGGACTTTCTGGCGCACGAGTGATGAAGCCCGCCGAAGATCTCGCTGAACGCCTGCGCGCCATCCGCGAGTCGCCAACGTACCGTCTTGCGTACGAAGACATCGAACTGCTTGGCCAGGACGAACTGCGGCCGCTGCGACTGCAGCTCGAACTACTCAAACCTGAGCGCATCCTGCACGAGAAAGGCATCCGCTCGACGGTAGTGGTCTTCGGCAGCGCACGCGTGAGCGATACCGAGACGGCAGAAGCCCGCCTTGGCGCGCTGGAGCGTCAGGCGCTCGTCACTGCGGAGAATGCCGGGCTGCGGCAAGAGCTCGCGCGAGCCCACCGCCGGGTCGAACAGGCACGTCATTACGAGCAAGCGAGGCGTTTCTCGGGTCTGATTTCGGCGCGTTTTCAGCAGCAGAACCGACGTGATTTCGTCGTCGTCACCGGGGGTGGTCCCGGCATCATGGAGGCCGCCAACCGCGGTGCTTTCGAGGTTGGCGCACGCTCGATTGGCCTCAACATCACGCTGCCGCACGAACAGGCACCCAACCCCTACATGTGCCCGGACCTGGCGTTCAGGTTCCACTATTTCGCGCTGCGCAAGATGCACTTCTTGTTGCACGCCAAGGGCTTGGTGGCATTCCCCGGTGGCTATGGAACGCTCGATGAGCTGTTCGAGGTGCTCACCTTGATCCAGACCGGAAAGATGCAGCGTATTCCGGTGGTGCTGGTCGGCCGTGCATTCTGGCGTCGCGTAGTTGATTTCGATCTTCTGCTCGACGAAGGCTATGTCTCTCCATCCGATCTCGACTTGTTCACCTGCGTAGACGAAGCGGAGGAAATCGTCAGTGCCCTCGAACGCTTTTACGTCAACAGGGCGGCAGGCGATGGGGCAACATGATTGGCATCGACGGGTATCTCTGGAGCCTGCGCGGCACCAAGGTGCGGCAGCCGATGCAGTGCGCCGCCTTGTTGATTACGGGTGCATTGTTCAGCCCGATTGCTGCTTTCGGTTCCGAAGTCTCGCTCTCTGCAAATCCTCCCTCCTGCTCACCAGAGCAATCCCTGCGCTGGCGGGGCGGCACTCTGCGTCTGGAGAACGATTTGTTCACCGGCTCCGATCGCAACTACACCAACGGTGTCGCGCTAACAGCAGTCTCACGCGATCTGCAAGGCGGGCTCCGTCCGGAATGCCTGCCCCAGCCGATTGGCTTGTACGCCCGCTTCATCGGCTGGGCTGATCCAGGCTTCTGGCACGACGCCGGCGCCCACTCGTCGTCGCAAAACCTCGTTGTGCGCTTTGGCCAAGTCATGTACACGCCCGAGAACAAGACGCGCACCGATGTGATTCCAGATGATCGACCGTACGCTGGTTTGCTCTACCTGGGTTTGGCGTGGAATCGCCGCATCCATCCACAAGCCGCAAGCTACGAAATCCTTGACGTGCGTGAGCTGACCCTGGGCGTGATCGGCCCCTGGTCGCTGGCCGAGCAATCCCAGGATCTGGTGCATCGGGCACGCGGCATTGAGCGCTTTCGCGGCTGGGACAACCAGTTGCGCAACGAGCCGGCATTTCAGATGGCCATGGAACGCAAGTTCAAGCCGTACACGGAGGGCGCGGTCCGCCCTGGATGGGGCAGCGACGTGATCGGCGGCTATGCCCTGCGGGTTGGAAACATCGAAACCGCCGCCAGTACCGGCGTGGAGTTTCGCGCGGGCTGGAACATACCGAACGACTTCGGCAGCTATCCGATCCGCCCTGGCGCGGAGAACCGCCCGCCCTCTGGTGTTGCCGATCTGCGCACGACAACGCCGCAATCGGTCCTGGCGCCCAAACCTGGGGCACATGTCTTCCTGAACCTGGAGGGTAAAGCCGTCGCCTGGGACTTCTCACTCGACGGAAACATGTTCCGGAATAGCCACCATGTCAGCCGGCGGCCTTGGGTCGCGCAAGCAGCTCTCGGCATCAGCAGCCAATGGATCGTTGCTGGACGTGGCGTGCGGCTTGCCGTGATGCGCGTTTGGAGAACCCGCGAGTTCGACCAGCAGGCGGGCTATCACGCATTCGGATCGATCGCGCTGAGTTTGGAATTTTGAGGGCACCTGCAACCATTCGTTAGACCCAAAGCATTCGTCAAAACATCAATGGAGAAATTCGTGAACCAGCCCTTGAAACCCAGATCGTTCTTCACATTTTCGCTGTCCGTGCTCTTGGCAACCTTCGCCGCGGCACTCGGTGCGCAGTCCGTAGAGGCGGCAAAGCCAATGGCGCTTCGTACCATAATGGAAAGACTCGGGCGCGACATGCAAGCCGTCACGGGCGCGATCTCCAAAGAAGACTGGCCACTGGTCACCGAGCTAGCACCACGAATCGCCAAGCATGCCGAGCCGTCCATGTCGGAAAAGATGCGCATCCTTGCCTGGCTTGGGGCAGACGCTGGAAAGTTTCGGGGTCTTGATGGACAGGTCCATGACGCCGCGACCGCCATGGGCGAGGCTGCCCAGCGGAATGACGGCCAAGCAGTCATCGCGGCTTTCTCCAAAACCCAGCAAAGCTGCCTAGCCTGCCACCAGAGTTACCGTCGCTCGTTCGTGGAAAAGTTCTATGGAAGCCGCTAGCAAGAGATGGCTACACCTGTTGACGGAAGACTAGCTTCTATCCAATAGATATACCTCGACGAATTCCGAGTTCCCAGGAAGCCGATCCTTTATGAATGGTCGCAGCGAGTTGTTGTCCCAACCGCTGCTCGATCACCGGCTTCCACGGCACCAGGCTGAATCCCATGCCGTCATCAAGCATCGCGTAGCGCCCGCTAGCGAGCATGACGGAACGCCTGTAGATGCCAGCCACGCGTTGGCCGTCGGACACGGGCCGGTGCTCCAAGCCGGTTTCGGCCGCAATGTCCTTGGCGGCCTGCGCCAATTCCCGATTGCGCAGCGTGCCCAACAGATTCCGGGCTAGGATTACGCGCTGCCCGCGCCGCTCGGCCAGCCCCTGTTCGGCCAGGAAGTCGGCGCGCTGCTGCATCGCCTGTTTGGCCTCGCCGCCAAAGCCCAGGTCGCCCAAGCCCGAGCCGCCGCCGATCAACTGCTGGTCAAGCCAGGTGGCCCCGATCACGCGGGCCTGCCGCTCTATGGGCAGGTGCGATTTCAGTTCAACGGCCACGCCGCCCAGGCGCTGCGCGTCGTAGCGGCGGCCCTGCTCGGCCAGGTCGTCCGGCACCTTCCATAGCCCTTCGGCCACGCGCTCCACGATGCCGGCCCGGCGCAGGGCTTCGAGCCGGCGGACGTGGACCGCGACGACTTCCTGCGGATCGCGGCCCGGTACGGCCTGACCCTGCGCGATGGCGAGGTGATGATCGGTGCGGTACAGGCCACCGCTCGCCAGTGCGGCGATGTTCTTGTCGGCGGCGCGCAGGTCGGCCGATCCCTTCACCTCCACCACGGCACCGGCTGGGTAGTTCGCCAGCTCGTCGCGGGCGTTGAGCGCGACGTAGTGGGCCTTGCCATCCACCCCGTCGATGACCAGATAGCCCCGGTCTCGCAGCTCGTCGGCCAGCCCCTTCGCGGCCACGCGGCCGAGGATGGTTCGGCCGTCGTCTCCCGGCTCGAACACCGCCAGCTCGCGCGGCTCGCCGCGCATGGCCCGCTGCATGGTGCGGATGATGTCGCCACGCTCGCCCAGGACGCGCAGGGTCTTTTCGGCGTCGGCATGGACGGCCCAGGTGCCGGGCTGCATTTCGTCGGCCAGGCCCAGGCGCTGCAAGCGTTGCAGCCGGCCGATCAGCAGCAGGCGCTGGCATTGCAGCCGCGGTTCGTTGAAGCGTTCGATCTGCACTCGGCCGCCCTCGCCTGCCTCGCGTTGCAGGGTGCGATCCAGGCTCGTCCACCGCTCTTGCTCCACCTCGCGCTGCAAGGTCTGCTGGATCTCCAGCTCGGTGCGCGGCCCCAGCCATTCGGTGGCCAGCTCGGCGGCGCGATGGCGGAAGCCATCGGCGATGTAATCGCCCGCGATGATGAGGTCTTTGCCGGTGTCGTCGCGCCCGCGCACGACGATGTGCGTGTGCGGGTTGTCGGTGTTCCAGTGGTTGACCGCCACCCAATCGAGGCCCGTGCCCAGGTCGGCCTCCATGCGGCCCATGAGGTGCCGCGTGTAGGTGCGCAGGTCTTCCAGCTCCGCGCCATCCTCGGGCGAGAGGATGAAGCGGAAATGGTGCCGGTCGTCGGCGCAGCGTTCCTTGAAGGCGTCGAGGTCGGCGGCATCGGTTTGCGGCCCGTAGGCTTGGCCCGGCTCGCCATCGCGGCCCACACCGTCGCGTTCGATGTAGCGCAGGTGCTTGGCGAGCGACTGCGGGCTGGCCTGGCGCTGGTTGACCAGCAGCGTTTTGATGGTCACGCGCCGCGACATGGGCATCAGCTTCGCCCCCGCGAAGCGCGCCGCCGTGTGGCCGCGCCCCAGGCGCGAGCCGGGCCGCTGGCCGGTGCCATGCGCCGACGCCGAACGGCGCACCGAGGACTTGCCGGCGCTGGCCTTGTCTGCCTGCTTGAGCACCTTGGAGACGAAGCCCTGGCCCCGATTCTTCGGGGCGCTGGGGCGGATGCGGAAATCGTCGTCGCGGCGGTCGGTCATGGCTGTGCTCCCTGCAAGTTACGGCGTGTCCTGTCGTGCGAAGCACGCAGACATGCCTGCATTGGCGCGAGCTTCGCGCCACAAGCAGCACGGCAGCGAAGCCGCGCCGTGCTGCGCCAACCCCACGTGCAGACTGGCTTTCGACGCGGCCCGGTGCCGCGTCCTTTTGTCTTGCCTTCCGCCTTTGCCCCTCGCTGGCGCTCCGGGCAGCGGCGGCCCGGCGGTGCTGCTGCGTGGGCAGCCAGCGCGCCTGCGAACGCGGCGACGGCCACAGGCCAGGCGCGTTCGAGGCAAGACGCCTGCACATGGGAAGGCAGCGCGAAGTGCAGCGCGGATGCGCCCGCACTGCACGCGCGACGACATGCGGAAAGCCAACGGATCGGCACGCCCGATGGCACGATGAGATGCACGGCAACGTGCAGCGAATCGGCCGCCATCATGGACGGGCCTCCAGCCAGATTGGATGCGCGATGCCGATCACGGCGGACGCGCTGACCGGCCCGAAGTACCTGCTGTCGAACGACGCCGGGTTGGTCACACTGAACAGGAACAGTTCGCCGGGTTGAAGGCGACGGCATTGCTGCCAGGATGGCAGCGGCCGGCCCCAACGGTCAGCGGGCAGCACGGCGGCCGAAGGCACGCCGTCGATGCGGACGATGCGGCCGGTGATGCACACCTCCTGCGGCGCGATGGCGCCCACGCGCTTGAGCAGCGGTACGTGAGCCGGCAGGTAGCCGCGCTGCGCAGCCAGCGCGGCGGCATCTGCCGGCATCGTGGTCAGGACGATGCTGCCTACGGACAACGGACGTGGCAGCGAGCCGGCACCGTGGCCCAGCGGATCGACGCGATACCAGCCGATCGCCACACTGTCGGACGGGTTGTAGATCAGGCGCGGCAGCGGATGCACGAAGGATGCCCAGGCCAGCGCAGCGAGGCCGCAGGCGGACAGGCCCGCCAGCACGATACGAGTGCGCAGGCGCGAGCGAGGATGCGGCGCGGTGTCGGCAGCACAAGCGGCGGTCATGGCAGCGCCCTCCCTGCGAGCCAGGCGGCGTGCCGCTCGGCGGTGTACTCCGGCAGCGGCAGGCGCGCAGCAAGCCGGTTGGCGAGCGTGCGCCAGTACGCGGGCGAGGCACCGACAGGTGCGATGCCCAGCGCCTCGATGGCGTCGATGCGTTCCAGCATGGCGCGCACCTGATTTTCTCCCTCGGCGTGCAGCAGCAGGCGCGCGCCCGGCTGCACGCCGGGGATGCGCTGCGCCGCGTCCAGCGGCGTGCAAGCCTGCATGACCATGAGCTGCCAGCGCACGGTGCCGTAGTCGTTGGCCTGCCAGCGGATGCGGCAAAACACGGCGCCCGGCAGGAACACCGCGCAACGCCGCCAGCGGTCGAGCTGGAGCGTGCGCGCGGGTTCACCGAAGCGCAGATAGAGCTTGAAGCGTGGTTCGATGTAGGCCAGCGCCACGCGCGTCAGCGGCGCGTTGGCAGGCTGGCCGGAAGGTGCTGCGAGCGCAGCCGTGGCCGCGCCAGCGGCAGGCGAAGCGGATGCGTTCATGGTGTGCTCTCCCTGCGGTGTTCTGGAAACTCTCGCTCCAGCAGCCCGCGCAACAGATCGGCAACGGTCACGCCCTGCGTGAAGGCCGACACCTTGATGCGCGCCCGCATGGCGGGCGTGATGTCGAGGGTCAGACGTGCGGTGTACAGGTCGCCCTTGTTGAGCGCATCGGCGTCGCCCTGACGAATCCACGCCTCGGCGTGTGGATTCGCGGGCGGACGCGCGCCGATGCCGACGCGCTTGGCATTGCGCTTGCTGTTCGGTGGCGGCTTCTCTGTCATGACGGCCACCGCAGCAATTCGTCCACCAGCGCCGTGATCTCGCGGGCGGCGGCGCTGTTCGGCGCCGTCTCGCGTGCAAGCCGGCCAGCGGCCACGCTGTCGGCGAACACGATGCGTTGATGCACTTCCGCGCGCAGCGCAGGAAGCGGCTGGTCTGCGAGCGCCTGGCGCGCTTCGCGCCCGATCACGGTGGTACTGACGCGCCGGTTGATGACGAAGGCCGCGCGCAGCGCCGGCCGGAACACCTGCGCCTCGCGGATCAGCGCCACCATTTCAGCTGAAGCCCAGAGGTCGTAGGGACTGGGCTGCACCGGGATCAGCACGCGCTCAGCCGCCAGCAGCGCGGAGCGCGCCAAGGCGGCGATGCGCGGCGGCCCATCGATGACGACGTGATCTGCCCGCCTGGCGAGTTCTGGCGCTTCCTGATGCAGCGTTTCGCGTGCGAGGCCGACGGCGCTGAACAGCCGTGGCAAGCCTTGCTGGCTTCTGCGCTGCGTCCAGTCCAGCGATGAACCCTGCGGGTCGGCGTCCAGCAGCACGACATGCTGGCCGCGCATCGCCAGCTCGCCGGCGATGTGCGTAGCAAGCGTGGTCTTGCCCACGCCGCCTTTCTGGTTGAGCAGCGCGACGATCATGACCTGGCCCTCCCTGCTGGAAAGCCCGGCTGTTGTCGCGGCGTTTGCGGCCGCGTGGTGGTTGTCCACCGCAGCGGCGTTTCTCTACTAAAAGTTAGAGAAATTAAGTTAGGGAAGTTAGAGGGCGGGGAAACCCAGTGCTGGTGCGGGTTTGCGGCCGATCGGCACGCCTGATAGCACGATAGTCCCACGCCCGATAGCACGATACCCCGCACGCCTGATAGCACGACACCATTCACAGGCTCTCCCGGAGTTATCCCCGTGCCGTATGCGGCACGGGCCGGAACGTCAGCAGTTCCATGCCGTTGTCCGGCATCCTCTCGATGCCCAGGACGTAGCCGGGCAGCGACTGCCGCGCGACCAGCGCGCGCAGGTCGCAGGCGAAGTCGTAGGGCTTCGCAGTGCTGCCGGACTTCTGGTGCAGGTAGCGGAAGTCGAATTGCCAGCCGTATTCCTGCTTGCCGCCGTGCTTGCGCACCAGGCGGTACAGCCACCGCTCGATGCCGCCGGTCAGCCGGAAATACGCCGGGTCGATGGTCAGCACCAGGGCGGCGTCGAGCACGCCGGCGTAGAACCAGTCCGGCAGGATCAGCTCGATGCCCAGCGGCGTGCCGTTGGCATCGGCCAGTTCCTTCCATTCGTTGATCCACGAGAAGCGATGCAGGCGCCGCCCGGTCGTCTCGCGGATGGACGTGGCCACCGTGGTCGATTGCAGCCGATCCAAGGCCGCTTTGAGGCGCTGGTAGTCGCGCAGCGACTTGCCGCGCCCGATGAAGCGCAGGATCTCGTAGGGCGTGGCGCGCATCAGCCGCGAGGGCCGCAGGCCCGCGTCCTTCGCCTCCACGATCTGCGAGGCAGCCCAGATCAGCACGTCCGCATCCCAGATCGTGGCGATGCCGTGTTCGGCCGTGCCCTCCACGCGGATCGTCACGTTGCCCGCACGGAAGTCGATGGGCTTGACCCGCTTGGACTTGCCGAGCGAGAAGAACGGATAGGCCATCAAGTCCTGGCTGTCGCGCGGCGCCATGTCGCCGGGCAAGGCGCGGAACAGGTCGAGCTGTTCGCGCTCCTGCAACGGCCGCTGCCGAGACGGCAGCGCGGTGCTGGACATGGCGATGGCCTGCCGCGCGCCGCCGATCAGCGCGCACGGCTGTCGGCCAAGTGGTGCTCGGCGTATTCGGGATCGGAGGTCGTCTCGAAGCTGCGGTCGGCAGCCCAGGCATCGAGGTCGGCCACGGCGTACATGACACGGCGGCCGAACTTGCGAAAGCGCGGGCCACCGCCAATCACGCGCTGCTTTTCCAGCGTGCGCGGCGATAGGCGTAGGTACTCGGCGGCTTCGTCGTTGGTGAGATAGCGTTGAGGTTGCGCGGCAGCGGTCGAGACAGTGGCGGCAGGCCGCAAAGGAGCGGGACGCATGGTGTGAACCTCCATCGTTTGAAAACGCCCGGCCACACAGCGCGACCGGATGGAGGCAGTCTCAAGAAGCGAGAGGTTTCCGATCAGGGCCGTTTTGCGTCCGCATCAAAACGACCCTTCTCAAGCGGCGGAAGCTGTGCTAATCGGCGATAGCCGCCGCGCATCAGCGCATCGCCGCGCCGCACCAGGCGGCGCACCTTGGAGCGCAGGCCGCCATCGCTGTACCAATCGGCCACGGCCTCGGCACCGAACAGCCCTTCGCCGACATCGCGCAAGGATGCGCCCGCCAGGGTCGCGTCGAGCGCCTGCAAGGTGTGCAGCTCCAGCAGCGCGGCAGGTGTTGGCCTGGGCTTGGCGTCGGCCAAGGCTGGGCCGTGCGTATGGCGACGCGCATTCGCGGCAGCGCCGCCGCGATGGGCATAGGCCACGGCCATGCCGTCTTCCAGGGCGGACGCCAACGCGAAGCGCAGGCAATGGCCTGGGCTGCGCGCGATCAGCGCCAGCCCCTTGCCGTCGTGGAGAAGTTGCTTGTGGCCGGGGATGCACCAGAACGCGAAGGTGGCGGCATCCTGCGGCGGGTCGGCATCGGGATAGAGCTGCACCACGGCCGCATGACCAGGCAGCCAAGCGGGATGCGCGTCACGCGCATCCAAGGCAGGGTCTTCCAGCAGGCGCAAGCCCCAGCGATGCGCTGCTTCAGGCCGGCGATGACGGCGCAGCCAGTCAAGCCGGTAGTCGGGATGCCTGCGCAGGTACTCCCAGGCGAGCGCGAGCGTATCCAGCCAAAGGACGTACAGGTAAGCGGCAGTCGGATACCAATGCGCGACGTGATGGGGATCGACCATGGCGCAACCTCCCTGCGAACAGGACAGGCCGCCACGGCAGGGCTAGCGCTACATCGCCATCATCAGAACGTCATGGGGAAAAAAGATAGTTGGGACTGTCAAGACCGATTGGCTCCGATGCGTTGCGGTAGTTGTCTCAATGCTGCGGCGGCAACGCCCCGAGGTGGGGCGCCGTACAGACCAGCCTGCCGTAGCCCGCGTCGGGCATCATGTCTATTTGGATCAGACTGGTGCGGCTGCGCCGCAAGAATGCTGATTGAGACCTGCCCGGTATGACACCAGACTGAAAAAGTCACAGTGGGCTGTGCTCAGTCCGGGATAGCCCCGTCTTGCTCGGCCAAGCAGGTGTATTCCGACAGTGTGCGCGTGGGCTGGAAATAGAGATCGCGCATCACGGGCTGCTTGCGTGGCCCGACGATGCCGGCCAGCTCGGACAGCTTGAAGGTGCCTTGCGCCGGCATCCCGATCCCCAGGTCGATGAGGCCCCAGGCGGTATCGCCATCGACGGGGTCGAGCGCGGCCAGCAGCCAGGTCACGTGCGCGTCCGGCGTGAACAGGCGCACCACGGGCACCGGGTCGATGGCCCGGCCAGCGGCACGGGCCGCGCCGTTGGCGAGCAGTTGCGCGCGCTCCGGGGCGGTGGTGAGTGACTGGGGCATGGTCGGCAATCCCACAAATCCAATGATGCACAAATGCTGTTCCACGTCGAAGCGCAGAACCGCGAAAACGGATGTACGCCTTCGTGCGCAAGCACGGATGCGGTTCTGTGGCTTTGCTGGAACCCGTCGATACGGATTTCCGTAAAGGCACGAAAGCGGAGAACAACAATGAACACTATAGATTGTAGCCCTATAGAGCGCAATGAGTTGTCATCTTGGTTTTTCAGGGGAACCATAGGTGGCGGCTCGGTACTCATTGGCGAAGGCTTTGAAGACAGTCAGGAAAGCGCGTGGCTTGAGCCAAGAAGCGTTTTCGGACGTGTCGAGCCGCACCTATATGAGTACCCTGGAGCGCGACCTTAAAAGCCCGACCTTGAACAAACTGGCCGAGCTGTGCGAGGTGATGGAGATCCACCCGCTCACGCTGCTGACGCTGGCTTACGCAGGCGACAGCACGCGCAAGGCCGACGAGTTGCTGGCGCAGGTTCGCCAGGAACTTGAGGCGGTATTGAATTCAGACGGAGATTGAGAAGCGCCATGGCATATCGAAATGGAAACTACACCGCCTTCTACGTTGCGGAGCCATTCCATCCCAGCTCGCTGGGTGCCAATGCGACAAAAGATTTTCAATACTACAACACCCTGCGGATGTGGAAAGGCGCTGATGCGACGTTCCCCTTTGTCGATTCGCACGACAAAACTTACAGCGTCCGCGACGGCAGCGATTGGGAATACACCCTGAAGCCGAGACTCAGGGAGCGCCTTCGGAACTCGAAGAACATCATCCTCATCTTGAGTTCGATCACGACGAATTCCCGTGCCCTTCGAGAAGAAATCGACTACGGGATCAACGACCAGGGGCTACCCGTCATCGTCGTCTACCCTGAATATGCCACCAAGGAAAGCCTGCTGGTCGGTGGATCATTGAAGCAGGCGGTCAAGAACCTGTGGGGAAATCTTCCCGTATTCCGGGATTCGATGAGCAAAATCCCTACGCTTCATGTCCCAATGAACAAGGAACTCATAAAAAAATCCTTGCAGGACGGCGAGTTCATGGTTGGGAGCATGAAGGCCCCAGGCATCTACAGGTACAACCCATAATCAATCGACATATCGGAGCGAATGATCCACGTCATGGCGAAGGTCAACTTTTTTGACAGGCGGGTCATCAAGAAATTCCTTGAGATCACCGCTGTCATCAGCGGTACGCTGTCATTCGTAGTTATTTTTGTTGACGTCCCTACCGAGTGGAAGCTGAAGGCTGGCTTGGCCTTCTTAGTAATACTGGCGCTCACCTACTTGGTGATATGGCTCTGGTCGAACAACCTGAATAGTATCGACATCAATGTCGAGGGCAGCGATGTCGCGATCAAGACTGGAGACATTTTCCAGCAGCCTGGATTGAAGGCAATCGCCTTCAATGAGTATTTCGACACGCAGGTTGATAACAAGATAATTGGCGAGACTTCCCTCAACGGCGTTTTCATCCAGAAGCATCTCGGCGTCCCACTCTCCGAACTGGACCGCCACATCGAGGAATACGCTTTTGATATCAGCGAAGTGCTGGATGAGAACGAGGCCAGGAAACAGGGGAAGAAGAAAAGATATCAGATAGGCACGATCTGCCTGTACAAGGACTACCTCCTGACCGCGTTCTCCAAGTTCGACGAGAACAACAAGGCGCTGCTAACGATGCCGGAGTACCTTGAGTTTCTCATCAATTTCTGGGACAAGGTAAACAACGTCTACGCCCAGCAAAGCGTATCGACCACAATCTTCGGTTCGGGAATCACGCGAATCAAAGGACACAAGAACATTTCCGACGAGGATCTCCTGAAGATAATGCTGTGGACGTTCAGGATCAGCGAAATGCGATTCAAGTATCCCGCGAAGCTGACCATCGTGATCCACAAAGATAAGATTGACCAGATCAATCTTCTTGACATTAAATCCGCTAGGAACGGCGTGTAATTTCCAATAGCGGTTCGGGTAATCCCCCCGCAAAAC